>CAMBTK010000049.1 GCA_945870785.1 Sulfurimonas crateris | reverse complement strand
AGAACGAGAAAATATGAGGCAAAAACAAGCCAATCAAGGGCTGAAAAGGCACTTTGCACTATTTTAACTTATATGTTTTATGAAGTTGTTCAATTCTTGCATTTGACTCTTCTATTCGCTTCATTGAGATATTGCCATTTTTTATCTCTTTAAATATTGTCTCAACAAGAGCGTCAATATCTTGTGTAGCTAACTGATTTGCAAAAAGAAGTATGTCAACACCAGAGTTTATGGACAATATAACAATTTCATTTAAACTATATTTGGACGAAATTGCCTTCATCTGCAAATCATCACTCACTAAGACACCCTTAAATCCAAGCTCTTCTCTTAACAATTTTGTATTTACACTGTATGAAAGAGTGGCTGGGTATTTCTCATCTAGTTTTGAGTTGTAGACATGAGCGCTCATTATCATTGGAACTTTACTAGATTTTATCAGCTCTTTATATGGTTCAAGCTCCGTTTTGCTCCAAGTTTTGCTAATATCAACATAACCCTCATGTGAATCACCAAGCGATGAGCCATGTCCTGGAAAATGTTTTAAAACACTAATAACGCCCTCATTTTCAAGTGAATCCATAAATATTTTTGCATACTTTACAACTTCATCACTAGCAGCACCATAGGAGCGATTTAAGCCGTATATTACGCTGTTTTGAGGGTTTATAGCCAAATCTACAACAGGGGCAAAGTCGCAATTTATACCACTTTGTTTTAATGTTTTCGCCAGAGCGTTATAGATATGTTTAGACATATACTCATCATTTTCAGAGACAGCTTTAGCTGAAGGCGTTGCTTCAAAACCATACTTTGGTTTTAGTCTCGCAACTCTTCCGCCCTCTTGATCAACACTTATAAGTAGAGGTTTTTTTGCAAAGGATTGTAGTTTCATAGTTAAGAGCTTGAGCTGTTTTGCAGAGCTGATGTTTTTTACTTTTGTTTTGTCATTATAGAAGCGGTCAAAGAGTATAACACCGCCAAGTTCATAGCGGTTGATAAGAGAGACTATTTTACTATTTTCATCAATGGTTTCATCTTCAAATCCAACGATTAGCATCTTTCCAATCATCTTCTTTAGTGTCTCATCATCGACAGAGCTTTGGGATGCGCTTAAGTTTGAAACATTAAGCACAAAGAGAAGAGAGAGTATCAGTAGTTTCAAAAACAGTGCCTTTGTAAATCGCTCTTTAGTTTCCTCTTGAGCCAGGTTTTATAGCCTCACTTCCTGATTTACACATCGGACACTCCTCAGGAGAGTACATCTCAAATGTAAAGTCAGCAAGTGCAAAAAATGGCACATCTTGTGGAAGACGACAGTTTGGTTTTGTTGTAACATCACTGTTTTGACGTCTACAAAAACCACGATTTGCAAGTGCCGCAACACCAACAATCTCTCCTCCAAGACTTTTTACAACTTCAGCAGCTTCCATAGCAGAGCCACCTGTTGTGATAATGTCTTCGCACATAAGAACTCTCTCGCCCTTTTTGATCTCAAAGCCACGGCGAATATTCATCACTCCATCAACTCTCTCAGCAAAGATAGAGCGAACATCAAGCGCAGTTGCAAGTGCAAAACCAGCTATCAAACCCCCAAGCGCAGGAGCACATACCGTGTCTATCTCTAAGCCACTCTCTTTTATTTGCACTGCTAAAGCATCTGCTAAAAGTTTGGCTGTTTTAGGGTCTTCTAAAACTTTAGCAGATTGTAGGTAAAACTGCGAATGATTCCCGCTGCTTAACTTAAAATGCCCCTCTAAAAGAGCATCTGAGTCCATATATATTTTTTTAATATCCATCTGCTTATACCTTTAGTATTTCTACTTCTTTTGCTCTTAAAATAGAGTCTATTTCAGTGATATATTTATCAGTTATTTTTTGTATGTTGTCTTGTGCAGATTTTGACTCATCTGCTGTTATCTCTTTGTCTTTTTCATATTTTTTTACTTTGTCGTTAGCATTTTTTCTATCATTTCTAACAGCAACTTTTGCATGTTCTCCCATGCCCTTCATCTGTTTTACAGACTCTTGTCTCTGTTCAACCGTCATAGCTGGAAAAAAAAGCTTGATTTGGCTTCCGTCATTGTTTGGAGTTGCTCCGATATTTGCTTTAGAGATAGCGCTATCTATGATGTTAAGAAGGTTTTTCTCCCATGGATTTATCACAATCGTAGTTGCATCTGCTACTAAAATAGAGCCAACTTGGTCAAGCGCAGTCAAAGTTCCATAATAGTCAATTTTAACATTATCCAAAACAGATGTTGTAACCTTTCCTGTTCTAAGTGTTTTAAAATCTCTAAGCATGTGGTTCACGCTTGATTTCATTTTTGTCTCACACTCATTGAATAATTCGTTTATCATATTGTTCCTTTGTCATGTAAAAATAGTGGCGTAATTGTAGCGAGAAATATTTAAAAAAAGAATTTAGCAGGGCAGCAGTTGCTAAAGAGCAACTACTGTTGTGTTGAAGAAGTGTTGTTTTGTTCTTGAGTTATTTGCTCTACTACTGAAGCTTCTTGAGCTGGAGCTACAACTGCACTCTCTGCCACAGGAGCAGCAACTGGAGCAGAAACAGAAACAGGTGATGGAGCTGCAATATTTGTACTATCAGTGATATTATCAACAATAGACTCAGTAGCAGTTGATGAGTACATATAACCTAGAGTTATTGTATTTATTACAAATAAAAAGCCAATAGCAAAAGTTGTTTTTGCTAAGAAGCTAGCAGGTCCTTTTGCTCCAAAAACAGATTCATTAGAGCCACTGTATGCGCCAAGACCGATACTTGAGCTTTTTTGTAAAAGTACAGCAATAACTAGCATTACAACTAAAATTATCTGAACAATAAGTAAAAAACTAGTTGTCATTATATATCCTTGTAGGGGGTTTACCCTATGTTAAAAGTGGCGAATTATACCCAAAAAATTTAATTTTTGTAAAATTTGCTATAATTTCAAAAAATTTTATGGATATTTATGAATTTAAGAAACACAATTTTAACAGCACTATTTTCTACACTAATCTCCTTGGTGCCGCTTCAGGCAGATGAGTCAAAACAAAAGCCCAGAATCGCTGCTAGTACATTTTCACTGTATGATATTGCTAAAAATATTGCAGGAGATAGCGCAGAAGTCTTTATGATTATGCCTTTTGGAGTTGATGCTCATAGCTATGAACCATCCCCAAAGCAGATGGCTAAAATATCAAAAAGCTCACTTGTTTTATACAGTGGAGCAGGATTAGAACCTTGGATAGATGGTTTTGAATTTAAAAATAGAGCAGTAGACATTAGCGGTTTTGTAAATTTAAGAGAACTCTCAGACAACCATCATAAACATGCTCAACACCACCTAGGGCATGGAGTTGATCCACACTATTGGCAAGACCCACAAAATATGATACTTGCATCAACTCAGATAACAAAAGAGTTAATATCTCTTTTCCCCAAAAATAGAGACATATATATTAAAAATAGAGATACGTATATAGAGATGCTTAAAAACCTAGGTAGCTCTTATGAAGCTAAATTAAAAGAGTGTAAATTAGATACTATTATCGTAAATCATAACGCTTTTTCATATCTCGCAAAAAGATATAACTTTCACACAGAGGCGTTAAGTGGGCTCTCACCAGAAGCAGAACCGAGTGCAAAAGATATGATAAAGCTGATAAAATTTATAAAAGAGCATAAAGTAAAAGTTATCTTTTTTGAGAAGTTTGCAAATGAGAAAACTATAAGAGCTATAGCAAAAGAATCAAACGTAAGTGCAGATGTTCTTCAACCGCTTGGAAATATTACTGCCGATGAAGCAGAGAAGAATCTTGGCTATGAAGATATTATGAAATTAAATTTACAAAAGATATCTACTGCCCTTGAGTGCAAATGAAATTTAGTGTTCCTATTTTTGATGTAAAAAACTTGAGCTTTGTAGTAAAAGAGCAAAATATACTCTCAAATATCTCATTTGAAATTTTCTCATCAGAGTACATCGCCATAATTGGACCAAATGGAGGTGGCAAGACAACGCTTATAAGAATGCTCTTAGGCCTTGAAACTCCCACAAGTGGCGAAGTAAAAATTTATGGGAAAAAACTCTCGGATTTTAAAGAGTGGCATAAAATAGGTTACGTTCCACAACGCGCTTCACATGTAGATAGCTCTTTTCCTGCAAGTGTATTAGATATTGTAAATATGGGCAGAACTTCTCAAAGAAAACTCTTCTCACCACTTAGCAAAAAGGATAAAGAGTTAGTTCGTGATGCAATGGTGAAGATGGATATTTTAGATTTGGCTGAAAAAATGGTAGGAACTCTCTCTGGTGGGCAGAGACAGCGAGTCATGATTGCACGTGCTCTTGCTTCAAAACCAGAAATATTGATTTTAGATGAGCCAAACACTGGTGTAGATGTAGCTTCACAAAAAAGATTCTATGCTCTTTTGAGTAAGTTAAACAAAGAAGATGGAATTACCATAGTTTTTATAACACATGATATAGGTGTAATAGCAGATGATATAGCAAGGCTCTTTACTATAAACCAAAAAGCTATTATCTGCAATAACCCAAAACAGACGCTTAGCTGTGAAGAGATGAGCTCTCTTTATGGAATTGATGCGCATCTGCTTCATAATCATAAGCACGAGCACTAAGATGTTTGAAATGTTTGAGTATGATTTTATGCAAAGAGCTTTTATAGCTGGAATAATTATAGCAATCCTAGCATCAATAAGTGGCACTTTTATAGTTTTAAGACGCTACTCTCTTATTGGTGAAACACTGGCTCATTCAGCGCTTTTAGGAGTTGCTATTGGGCTAGTTGCAGAGTATAACCCTCTTTGGTCGGCGGTAGTTTTTGCACTCATATCTGCTTGGCTTGTTGAGTATCTCAGAAGTGCATTTTCTATTTACAGTGATGCAATTCTCGCTATTTTACTCTCTGGTTCATTGGCATTAGCGATAATTCTTGTCTCACTTGGAGGGGCTTTTAATAATTCGCTTTTTTCATACTTATTTGGTTCTATTTTATCTGTAAGCAGTGAAGACATAGTTGTCATATCTATTTTTGGAGCAATATCATTAGTTATTCTTTTGCTCTTCTCCAAAGAGTTTTACTTTATCGCTTATGATGAAGAGATTGCCAAAACAAGTGGTGTAAAAGTAAATTTGCTGAATTTTTTACTTGTTAGTATTGTAGCTGTTATTATCGCACTCTCGATAAGGGTTGTTGGAAGTTTACTTATCAGTGCTTTGATGATTATTCCAACTATCGCAGCCCTTCAATTTAGAGTAGGATTCTTAAAAACAGTGCTCTTCTCTCTTGTGATTGCTCTCTCTAGTGTGATCTCTGGTATGACTCTATCGTTTTACTTCTCACTTCCATCAGGTGCCACGATAGTAATGTGTGTACTTTGTATCTTTATACTATCTTTGGTAATTAATAAAAGATGAACGTTAGTTCTGAGTTTTCCAAACGCGCCCTAGAATATGGAAGTTATAACATAATCCAAAATATGGTTATAGAAAAACTTCTCTCTCATATAAATACAAAACCTAAAAATATTTTAGATATAGGATGTGGAAGTGGAGCTCTATTAGGGGCTATTGATTGGGAATATGAATATTTTTGCGGAGTAGATTTCGCAAAAGGAATGCTAGAATTACATCCAAAATCTCAAAAAATAGAGCTTATTTACGCTGACTTTAATAAAGATGAACTTTTTGATAATATGCTTACATATATATTTGATTTTGTATTTTCAGCATCAGCTCTACAATGGGCAGATGATTTAGATAGATTGTTTAGTAAGATAAAAAAGTTAAACGCACCCATAGCATTGGCTATATTTACAGCGGGGACATTCCAAAGCATAAATGAGACAGCATCAATTAGTTCAATACTTAAGAGTGCTGATGAGGTAAAAGAGATTCAAAAAAAGTACTTTGACGCAAGTTTTGAAGTAGTAAATTATAAGCTGGAATTTGAATCTACTAGAGATATGTTTCAATATATAAAGAGAAGCGGCGTTAGCGGGTCAAGAAAGATACTAAACTATAAAGAGAGCAAAAGGTTACTAAGAGAGTACCCGCTTAATTATCTAGAGTTTGAAGTTGCTTTTATTTACACGCCTAGTAAATAGACTTCATCGCCACTTTTTATCTCTCCCTCGCCAACAACTTTGGCAAATATTCCTCTGTCATTTTTTAAAAGCGTAGGTATTTTTACATCTATAACAGCAAGATGGTTACAAATAGTACAGTGTTGTGTAATCTCTAAAGTAGCTTCTCCAATTTTTAAAAGAGCGCCAACTTCAAGCGAGTAAGGATTGTAGTCAAGTAAAATGTTTTCACCTAGATAACCAAATGGCATCTCAAGATTATAGTTTTTAATAAGGTTATAGCTATCTATTGAGGCGATTAAAACAGATCTTTGAGCGTTTTTGTTATAAAACTTATCTTCGTTTACGCCAAGTTCATCTAATTTTATCTTGTTTTTTTCAAATCTCTCAGATATGCCAGATTTTGATATAAAAAGATTTAAAACTTGCCCAACTCTTTTGTTTGACATACTAAAGCACCCTTTGTTATTTTATTTGCAATGTTATCATATTTTTTGTTACATAAAATAGTGTTGCAAATAGTGATAAAAACCTCATAAAAGTAACCAACTGTGTATAAATATAAAAATGTGAGAAAATTATTACATTTTTAATATGATGTCTTGACAATTTAATTTAATTTCATATATAATCTCCGTCTTGCATTTTGTAATATGCATACAAATTTGTACCATGTGTGCTTTGCATACTATAAAATCTACAAGATTAAAGAGAGGGAGGTAGATATAAATGAGTAATATTTCTGAAAATAATTTAGAAACTACTACAAATATAGAGCAGTCAAGCAGAAGAGATTTCTTCAAGAAAACTGCTGCGTATTCTGTAAGCGCAATCGCTGCTGCAAATATTTTAGCACCAGTAAAATTGTCAGCTGACGATGAAAACATAATTCACCATGTGGAGTGGGGGACAACATTAGGTGATGAGCTTAATAAGTATCCATACGGTATACCATCAAAGTATGAGCATAATATTGTAAGAAGAACTTCAAGTCTTCTTTCTTCAGCTGGAGACATGCATGCTGCGGTATCAATGACTCCTCTTCATGAACTTGAGGGGATAATTACTCCAAATGGTTTGCATTTTACAAGAACTCACAATGGTGTAGCTCACGTAGATCCAAACAAATTTAGATTAATGATTCACGGATTAGTTGAGAAACCAATCGTTTTAACTCTAGAGCAGTTAAAAAAATATCCAGCTGAGAGCAGAATCCTTTTCATGGAGTGTCCTGCAAATGGTGCTGCTGAGTGGAAAGGTCCTCAATTCAACTCTTTACAATTCGTAAAAGGTATGATGAGTAATGCTGAGTGGACTGGTGTTCGTCTTAAAACTATTCTTGATGAAATCGGTTTAAAACCTACTGCAAAGTGGATGTTAGCTGAAGGTTCTGATGGTTCAGAGATGAGCAGAACAGTGCCAATTGAGAAAGTATTAGATGATGCTATGATTGTTTGGGCACAAAATGGTGAAGCAATTAGACCAGAACAAGGATATCCTGTTCGTTTAATGTTACCAGGCTGGGAAGCAAACTTATGTGTTAAGTGGCTAAAACGTCTAGAGTTTGGAGCAGAACCTTGGTATTGTAAAGAAGAAACTTCTAAATATACGGTTCTTACTGCAAGTGGAAAAGCTATACAACACTTCTATCCATTAGAAGTAAATTCAATTATTACAACGCCATGTCCTGAAAAACCATGGACTGACCTTAAAAAAGGCGACTTAGTAGAAATTGAAGGAATTGCTTGGAGTGGTCATGGAACTATTACAGCAGTAGATATCTCTTTTGATGGCGGAGACAACTATGTTGAAGCAAAACTTAAAGGTCTAGTCCTTCCAAAATCGTGGACAAGATTCTCATATATGTACAAATATGAAGGGAAACCTTTATTACTTCAATCTCGTGGAATGGATGACGCTGGATATGTTCAGCCTTCAGTTACACAAGAAAAAGCGATTATTGGCGTAGAGGGTGTTTATCATAGAAACTCAATTTGTACTTGGGAAGTTAGACAAGATGGCTCAGTTCATAACGTTCAAGTTAGAACAGACAATTGTCCAAAGTAAGGGGAAGTAGATTATGATTAAATTAAATAATAAATTAATTATCTTAGGAGTTTCTGTAGTTGCAAGCAGTGCTCTGTTTTTTACTGGATGTTTAGGTTCGAATGCTTCTGCTGGTAATTCATCAGCTAAAGTTCAATCTGGCGCTAACGGTATGTATAATCCAACTAAAGATGCAATTGATGGTGGTGTTACATATAAGAGACAAAATGGTATGTATACTGCATATGCTCTTAATGATCAAGCTACAACGGGTGTAAACTTTGGTAGAGCTCCAACAGCAAACGAGCTAAAAGCTTGGGATACAGATATTATGCCAGATGGTACAGGTTTACCAGTTGGTAGTGGTACTGCTGATGATGGTGAAGAACTTTACGATAAAGATTGTGCTGTTTGTCACGGTGAATTCGGTGCAGGTGGAAAAGGTTATCCAACTCTTACTGGAGGTTCTTTAAAGTCACTATCTAACCAAAGAACATGCCCAGGTAAAGATGCTCCAAATAGAACAATTGGTTCATACTGGCCACAAGCTAGTACACTAATTTGGTATATTCGTGATGCAATGCCATATGCGAGTCCAAAAAGCTATTCTCCTGATCAAATGTATGCTATGACAGCTTATTTACTAAGAGAAAATGGTGTTAAAATCGAAGGCCAAGATATCGAAGAGTTAAATCAAGATAACTTTAAAAAGATAGTTATGCCAAATCGTGATGGTTTCTATCCAAACATTGATGGACCAAATGGTATAGAAAATGTTAGAGCATTCTACAAAGACCCTAAAAACTTTGGAGCTGTTGGAACACGTTGTATGACTAACTGTGGAAAAGAAAATGTTGCAAAAATTGGAAATGAAATTACTGCTGTTGTACCTGCGTATTCTGTAGTAAGAGACCTTCCAAAAGAAGATGCAAGTAAAGGCGCAGTTTCAGAAGCTGAAAAGTTATATGAAAAAGCATGCGTAGTTTGTCATAAGACTGATGCTATGGGTGCACCAGCTGTTGGAGACAAAAATGCTTGGGGAACTGTTTTAGAACAAGGTATGAAAATGGTAAATCATAACGCAATCAATGGTGTTGGCGGCATGCCTCCAAAGGGTGGCGCTATGGATTTAACTGACGACCAAGTAAAAGATATTGTTAAATTTATGGTAGAATCTAGTAAGTAGTACTTGCTAGATCTACTAACATTAATATAAAGGACAAAAAATGAAAAGAAGAAAATTTTTAAGTTTAGGTGCTGTAGCTGCGGCTGCATCTGTTTTACCTGCTAGTTTAAGCGCAACTGATTTTGTGGCAACAGCTCCAAAAGCATGGGAAGCTGCTACAAGTAAAGAAGCTATTGAAGCTATGTTTGGAACATCTGCAACTGTTGAGGGTGATATCGAAATTAAAGCTCCTAAGCTTGCTGAGAACGGCGGTGCTGTGCCAATAGGTATTAAGTCTAAATTAGCGCTTACAACTATCGCTCTTTTCCAAGATGCTAATCCAAGAAGTGCTGTTGTTGTATTTGAATTAGGTGAAGGTGGTGTTGTAGATCTTCAAACTAAAATTAAAATGAGAAAAACTGCTAATGTTACTATAGTTGCTAAAGGCAAAGATGGCAAATTATATTCAGCTGTACAAAAAGTAGAAGTTTCAATCGGTGGTTGTGGAGGTTGATTTAACCCCACAAGCAATACATCTATATAAAAATAAATAAAAAAGGACTATTATGAAAATTAAAGCAAAATTGAAAAAAGACGTTACTGAAGTTAAACTTTTACTTTCTAGCCCAATGGTTGGAAAAGAAGAAGCTGCAGCAAAGAAAATTGCAGTAAGTTATCTTACGCATGTTACTGCTAAAGTAGGTGGAAAAGTTGTATGGGAAGCATCAACAGGTCCATTCTTATCAAAAGATCCATATTTCATGTTTACGTTTGCAGGTGCTAAATCTGGAGACGAACTTGTTATCGATACAATCGATGAAAAAGGCGCTACTGAAACTGATAAAGCAGTTATCAAGTAATTCTAAATTTCATTTCTTCCTCTTTTTTTGAGGAAGAAGATTAAATATAGAAGAATATATCTGGTTTGTAATCTACAAACGAACTATATTCTTCCAAGAATAAACTAAAACAAGGAATTCTTATGCTAAAAAAAATGATAAATCCGTTAATGATGTCAGCAGTTGTTTTAATGCCGTTTATAAGCGCATGTTCTTCAGACACTACAAAATCTGAGAGTAAAACTACTCAGGCTGTAGCTGAGAAAGTAGCACCAGTCGTTGCTGTAAGTGATGAGCATCAGTACAATCTAGTACCTAAGCAAGTAAGTGATAATGTATGGTGTTTCTTTGGAGCACTTGAAATTCCAACAAAAGAAAATGCTGGAAATATGGCTAACACATGTTATATAAAAGCAGATACAAGCTACTTATTATGGGATACTGGACCATCATATATATATGCAAAACAAGCATACGAAGCTATGAGTAAAATTGCTGGAAAACTTCCAGTATCAAAAGTTATCTTAAGTCATGAGCATGATGATCACTGGTTAGGAAACAACTACTACAAAGAAGTTCATGGTGCAGAAATAATAGGGCCTGAAGCTATAAATAAGAACTATAAGGCTGGTGATAAAACTAGAATGTTTATGACTCTGGCAGAAAATGCAATCAGGGGCACTAAAATTATTCCTGTTGATAAGTGGTATGAAGAAAAAGAGCCTATTAAATTTACAGTAGATGGTGTAAATTTTGAGTACGTTTCTGTTGGAAATGGACACTCAGAGGAAGACTATTTCCTTTATATGCCGGATAATAAAGTTATTCTTGCAGGTGACCTTGTTATGAATGGAAGAATTACGTCAAACAGAGATGGTTCAGTTGAGGGCCAACTTGCTGCACTTGAAACAATTAATTCAAAAGAGTGGACTACTTTAGTTCCTGGACATGGATTTATTATAGATAAAACAGCTACTGATGAGTCTGTTCAGTACTTTAGCTTAACAAAAGAGAGAATTGAAGCTGCTATCGAAGATGGTGTTGACAGTACAGAAATAGTTGAGAAAGTGCCTTTAGCAGAGTTTAAAGACAAAGAATTATATGATCTTCTAAATGCAGTAAATGTATCTAGAGCATACCAAGAGTATGATATGGGGCTTAATTAATATTTAATTAGCTCTAGCGATAACTTGCTTTTAAGCGAGTTATCATTCATAACCCCTCGCCTAAAAATATCAATTTTAATTTACCAATTTAAATAGCAGATGTAACACTTGATTTAGCTACTGCTAAGTTGCTTAAGAAAGAACTTCTTTTTCTAGACTATACAATTCATATCTAATATGTTTAAAGTTCTCACTATACTCTTCGCTGTAAAGCTTATATAACTCTTCTAGTACTCTTGCAGACTCTTGAGCTCTTTTAAAGTTGGCAAAAATTATATCATTCAAATTAAATCTGTTCATCTCACTTTTTATTGTCTTACGTAGTACATCATTTACGCTATCACGATACTTTAATAGCTCCAGAGATTCTTTTATAGTTGCAAGATGTCGTAGATTTTTTAGTTTGTGGGAGAGTTCTTTGTTGTTGTTTTTGTATCTCATAATGTCTTCAACAACTCTAATGCCTTCTTTTAGGCGATTTATATTTGCATCAATCACCCGATAAAGCTCGGGCGAGAGTTGGTTAGTCATCGTTTCCAAATATACCAAATAGATGTAAAAGAGAAGTAAATATATTTAAGAAGTCTAAATAAAGAGCAATTGCTCCATCAATTGGAGTTTCGTAAGCACCTTTGATTATATTTTGAGTATCGTATGTTACTAATATACTAAAGAGAATAACAGCAGCTCCAGATATAAGTATAGATATTAATGGGCTTCCCATAAATAAGTTAACTATTGAAAACAGAACTATAACAACAAGAGCAATCATTAATGGCTTGCCATAGCCTGAAAAATCTTTAGTTGTTTTAATAGCATAAAAACTCATTGCACCAAATATAGCAGATGTCATAACAAAAGCATTTCCAACTATTGCACCACCGCCATTCATTCCAAGCGTATGTGAAAGCAGAGGAGATAGCATTAAGCCAGTCATAAAAACAAAGCCAAACATAACCATAAGGTTGATGCCTTGTTTATGTTTTACAAAGTGTAATCCTATCAAAAGCCCAATTTCTAAAATTAGTAAAGGGAAAAAATTAGCTGCAATAGTTCCAGCCATAGGTACACCAACATAAGCACCAACAGCACCAGCCATCATTGAAGCAGCAAAAAGTTTGTATGTCTCTTTTACAAAAGATACAATCTGTGCGTCGCTCTTAGCATGAGTGCTGAAGCTAGATGCATTCTCTCTTGCGTAGTCACGATTATAAAGTCCCATGTTTATTCCTTATATATATGCAATACAAAATAAATAATATTATTTGTATGTTAGAGAATTCTATATATAAAGAGTTAATAGATAGCAACATAACTTTTTTATATATTTTATTAATGTATAAAACTTAAAATAGTACAAAAAACTAAACATTAGAAAAAAACTTTCTAAATTCATTTCTAAAAGTATTGACAATAAAGATTGTTTTGTCTATAATTCCCATCCACAAACACAGAGACCTAAAGTTTAGGTATCTAGGCTTCAAGTAGAGGCTTATAACGGTAGTTTGAGATCATTGAAAACTAAGCAAGTAAATAGACTTTAATAACTAAAACTAGTTATTATTTAAGTCGAGTAAG
>CAMBTK010000048.1 GCA_945870785.1 Sulfurimonas crateris | reverse complement strand
TCCAGTATTCGGAGCCACCCTTTTTAAAACCCCATAAACACAACATTACAGAGCTTTAAAAACTTATGGTAGCTATATGGTAGCTAAAATATTTTTCAAGTATTACTTTTTATAATACCACCACTACTTCTAAAACAATCCAATTGATTTATCAATCTTTCTTACCTCTGATGGAATGAACTTGTTGTACTTATGTATCAACATTTCAATATTTGTATGCCCCATCATTTGGGCTATATGATTTATACTGAACTTTCCGCTTGATAACATCATAGTGGCAAAGCTTGAACGCGTATCATATAATCTCTGATATGGAAGCTCTACTTTTTCAAGAAGTTTACTCCAGTGATAATCTCTTATACGGTTTCCGTCATTAAATGGTGTTCCATACATTGATATAAAAACATATTCACTCTTAGAGTAGGTAAGCTCATATTGACTTTTTAAATATGGAAGTAGCTCATCAAATATAGGAACTACTCTATTGCTCTTTTGAGTTTTAGGAGTAACATCTTTTCCGTATCTTCTTGAGCGTTTTACTTCCAACTCTTGAGAGTTAAAGTTTATATCGTCCCATTTAAGGGCAACTGCTTCTCCAGTTCGCAAGCCTGTAAAGAAAGAGAGTGCTAGAAAGTTTTTAAACCACTCATCTTGTGCATTTTCAATAAGCATTTTTATTGTATCAACACTAAATGGCTTTGCGCTGCCCTGCTCTTTTTTTGGTCGTCTTATATAAGCAAATGGATTTTTATCTACCGCTTCATCATAAAATGCTTCTTTAAAGATAGCACTAAATATATTTGCAATATATATTGCAGTCGCACTGCTCCTATTATTTATCCAGTAGTTATACCACTTTTTTATCTCTGATAGTTTGATAGAGCTTATATCCCTATCTCCAAAGAGAGGTAAAATCTGATTATGAATAATCGAGTAATACCTTATATATGTGGACTCCTTGACAAGAGCATTCTTAGTTTTTAAAAATAGCTCTGCATAAAAAGCAACTGTTTTTATATCTTTTTTAGGAGATATATCAATTTGGTTTGTTTGAATTTGAAATAACACATTAGGGAGAAGGTCGTTCTCCACTAACTTTCGATTTTTAGCATTATCATCCAGTCCAGTAGGTTTAATAACCCTCTGTCCTTTGTGATATATACTTAGATAGAGTTTGTTGTTTTTGGCATAAAGGCTTGCCATCAGCACTTCCTTTCGCCCTAATCCACTTATCTATCTCTAATCTATCAAAGAGCATTTTAGACTCTCCTATCTTAAAGTAATGTTTACTCTCTTCAAACTCCCCATTATAGAGCTTTTGTTTGATGAAGCTTTCACTTACTTTTAGATAGTTTGATAGCTCTTGACGAGATAAATAGGGTGAGCTAGATTGTATGAGCATATCTTTTATCATTGGGAGCAATTCCAAGTATTCATATTTTATGTCCATCTATTGCCACCTAAAAAACGCATTCAAGCGGTTTATCAATACCGCGAGATTTTAATTCAAGATGTACCAACTGATGTCTTTTTATCAATATATTCAAATCTAAATCAGGTTTTTTCATATCTTCTTCTAGTATATAAAGATATTTTTCTAAATCTAAATTGCTAAGACTTTTTATGTTTATCTCTATTGACGGATTATTAAAATCAATACAGCCGTTTTCTATTGCAGGTGTCATACCTGAATATGCAGATTTTTTTATTTTATTAAATTTCTCTAGCACTTCACTATAAAACTGCTCATCTACTACGATATTATGAATATATGCTTTTCTTGCCAGTGCATACTGCTCTTCCATAGCTTCTTCGATTGTGTATCTGTAGCTTTTGCGTTTAATTCTTTCAAGCGGTGCTTCAAGTGCTAAAAAATCTTTTAGCTTGTAAGAGGCGTTTAGATGTTCCCATAACGGATGAGTTGAAGCTCTGTTTTTATTTTTAGAATCAATTGTGTTATCCGTAATAGTTGATAAATCAACTAATCTAATAGCATTTAGAGAATCTTGAAATAAAAGCTCGCCTCTTTGGAGTAAATCATCAACCGTATCAATTTTAAAACTCTTAAAATAGTCTCTATGCATTTCAAACTCTATATTGAATACATTTTCTAGTGAGCCAAAACCGTTATTTAAAAAATACTCATACATCATCTCTTTTTTCTTAGAGTTCTTAAGCTCCTCGATTTTATTGTATAAACGGAGTAAAAAAGGTTTTTTACCTATATAGAGAGTTTCAAGTTTATGTTTGGAAGCTACTTCTTTGAAAATTGATGTATAGCTTCTTTTTCTAGCTACAAACATCTCTTTAGAGATCCAAGATAAGTCAGATTGTACAAAGATATTCAAATCAACTCTTGTCAAAGGTTTATAGCCCGTTATAAAACCTACAAGCAAATCATCAACATATCGAAGAAGCGTTTTTAAACCTATCGTATAAATGCCGTTTGCATTTAGTTGAAGTTGTATATCGTTTAAGCCTCTGTTTGTGAGGTGGTCTTTAAAACCGATAGTAAAATACTCATCTATGTGAGTAAACCAGAAAAATCCTTGTGCCTTGCCGTTAAAAGTAAAAGCTTGTTTATTAATTTGAATTTTTATGTCTTTGTTAGAGTATGTTATATCTCTCTTTTCAAATCTGCCTTTTACGTCTTCTAACTGGTCTAATATATCTAAGAATAAATCATCATACAAATCATTAGATTCATAAAAATAGTAAAGCGTATCTATCCCAGATATTATGTTTGGAGCGTTATAAATATTATTCATTTTAAATCCTTGTGAGGTTAAGGAGGGGGTGTTACTAAGAACCCAGCCGACTTGACAAAAAGATAGACTTTTGAACAACAACCGCTTCCAAGTGCCAAAGGCACATAGGCGCGGTTATTATTGTTCTAAGCTATCGCCTCGCAAAAAGATTATTGAAAAACTCTGATTCTATAGCTCGTTGATACCCCATTTATCATCCTGATAAATGGGGCTTAAAATTGCAGATGTACCATTTTTAGGACATAAGAATATTTTTTCAACAGTAAAGAATTGAGATGTTTATTTTTTATTTGATTTGATTTTTTATGATGGTAGTTTGTAGCTTTTTTGTATTTTACGGCTTATCTTTTGTCTTTTCTTGTGCTTATTCGCTTTTTACGACTTTCTCTTGCCTATAACTTTTTAACGCTTTTTATAACCTAATTTATAATTATTTTCTCTTTGAAACTCCAATAATTTCTTTGGTAGTACACTTTGTACTTGCTGAAATGATATGTATTTTTATATATTTTGTCAAGTGTGAAATGGACAGTCTGTTTATACCACAAATAACGATGTTTTAGAAACCAAAAATTTACACTTTGTTTTTTTAGCTTATAGCAATGCTCTTAAATTATATATTCTAGACTAGCTACTCGGTAGCTAAAGTAATGTCTTTTAATGTCTTATTTTGATAGATTAGAGTTTCAAAAGTGGCTATTTTGGGCTTTTTAGTTTATTTTAAGATTTTCCAGTATTCGGAGCCATATCTTCTATAACCCCATAAATACGGTCTTCCAAAACAATAAATTTACTCGGTGTGCCCAAATGTGCCTTTAGATATTACCTAAAAAACGCCAATTCAAATAGTAAGTGCAACACTTGATTAAACTGCTACACGCAAATTCTAGCAACAAGTGCAATTTCCACCTAAATTAAATCACTGATTTTTATGCTTAAACTGATACATCAACAAAGAAGCAGCTACTCCTACATTGAAGCTTTTTATACCATCTTGCATCTCTATATGTACGACTTCATCACAGATAGCCAAAATCTCTTTAGATATTCCGTCGCCTTCATGCCCCATTAGAAGTACCCATTTTTCTGGTACTTCTACATTCATAAGCGATGTTGAGCTCTCTGTTATCTCTGCGGCAAAAACTTTATAGCCCATATCTTTTAAGTTTTGTATCGTCATCATGATGTCATCATATACATTCAATTTAAGACGGCTTACATAGCCCATAGAGACTCTGAGTGAGCGTCTACCATATGGATGTGGGCCGTTGGATGGCACAAGAAGAGAGTTTACTCCTAGAGCTGCTGCACTTCTTGAGAGTGAGCCTACATTCTCCGTGGATGAGATGGCATCAAGCATGAGAATATGATTGTCTAACTCCATAAGCGGGGTTTCATCTGGGCGTATTCCGTGCATCATACAGTTGTGATGTAAAGAGTGTCCAACGATTTTCTCCATCTCTTTTTTCTCTGCAACATAGAGTGTTTGAATATCTTTACTCTCTATAAGAGCTTTATTTTGTTCATAATACTCTTTTGTAGCGAGGATGCTTTTTATCTGCAAGTCTGTTTTTAAAAGAAAATTAACAACCTTTGGGCTATCTGCCAAAAAGCTATTATCACTAAGAAATGCGTGTTTTTTAAATTTATTATAAATCTCAAGCTCTGGAGAATGGATGTTTTCTATGTATGTTAGTTTCATTTATACTCTTTTATTTGTTCAAATTATAAAGTTAGATTGAGATACTATCTACGTGAATAAAGTGATATTTTTTACAAAAATTTGCCTTAAACGACTACTTACATGTAAAGAAGATAGCAGTTTTTCTACCCAATAACCGTTTTATTTCTACCATCATTTTTTGCTTTGTATAGTGCGTCATCTGCTCTTTTTATCATATCTTCAACCTCATCATTGTCAATTAGGCTAGATATTCCTAAGCTTATTGTTTTGTGTCCTACTTCTGTAAAATCAAAATTCTCTATCTCTTGTCTTATTTTCTCTGCTAAGATTAAAGCTTGTTCGCTTGATGTTTTAGGGCAGATGATTATAAACTCTTCTCCGCCATATCTTCCAAAAATATCTGATTTTCTAATTGCAGAAGAGATTATTTGTCCAACTTCTCTTAAAACTGCATCACCAACTTGATGTCCGTACGTATCATTTACAGATTTAAAGTGGTCAATATCTGCCATAATTAATGAGAAGTTTTTAGAATCTCTTTTGTGTGATTCAAGCTCTTGCTTCATAAACTCATCTATCATGCGTCTGTTATATGCACCCGTAAGTTTATCGATGGAGGCAAGTCTCTCTAGCTCTACTTTAGCGGTAATATCGATACCCACAGACACAAAGGTCTCTATATTTTTATCTTTATCTAGTGTTGGCACTACATTTTGCTCAAGCCAATAAATTTCACCTTTTTTTGTTCTGTTTTTGATGATTCCAGACCATGATTTTGCTGCTAAAATATTACTCCACAGTTCAGAAAATGTCTCTTTTTCCTGTTGTGGATGATTTACAATACTCATCTTTTTCCCAATTAACTCATCTTTTGTATAACCACTAGAGGAGACAAAGGCAGAGCTCACACTTAAGATAGTACTATCTATTTTTGTTGTGGCAGTTATGATGTATTTGTCTATTATAGAAGCAAACTCATTTAGCTTTTCATGCGCCTTTAAAAGATCTGCTTGAAGATTTGTAGGTATTTTTGAGATATATAATGCAACTATAAAACTCAAAATAATATTTGCCATAAGTATGATAATGATAGTGTTTAACTCTTTGTTAAACAGCTCTTCTTCATAACTTTTTTTTGTTTTAAAAACAAAAATTGCATCGTCTTCATTTTTTAAAATATCACCTAATGCAAAGGTATAAACTCCATTTTCATCAACTCCATTTTCCAAATCTTTATTCAAATTTATCTGGATATTTTTATACTTATTAAATGAGAAATTACTATTTGTGTGAAGTATATAGTTCTTATCTTTGTCTAGTATATAATGCTCAAATGCTGAAGATTTGCCAATTGCCAAAAAAAGATTTTCAACAAGCACATTGATAACTACCATGCCATCAAAGTTGCCATTTTGAAAAACAGGCATAGCAAATCTCATAGTTGGTTTGTATGGAATCTCTACCTTCCCATACTCTTCATTTAAGTCTATCTTTGAGTGCCATACAGTCTCATCTTTCATTTTAGCTACTGTTTTAAAATAGTAGCTACTGCTTTTGTCTTGAAGTTTTAATTCATCAACTATAAAATTTTTATCATTATCTTTTTCAACTCTAATTAACTCATGCCCATCTTTGCATATCAATCTAGCTTGCATAATTGCACTTTGAGAAGAAGCAACTGCTAAAAAAATCTGCTCTAGCTCATTTTTTGTATGCTGCTCTCTTGTTTGCAGAAACTCTTTTATAGTTTTATTTGAGCTTAGAGATATAACCGTGTTGTCCATATTTTCTATAAATGGTTTTAAAATAGTGTCGGTTTTTATTTTAAAAATTTCGGTGGCTTTTTGATCCATCTCAGAGTGTATATCTTTTACTTGTAGGGCATAACTTACAAAAGAGCCAAGAATAGATATGGCAATACCAAAAAGTATAAAATAAAATGTAAAAAATCTATAAAAATTATATTTTGACAACACTAAACCCTTTAAAGATAATTTATAATTTTATAGCTCAAACATCATCTTCGCAAGAACTACGATAAAAAATCCTAAAACGATTACAACTTTATGAAAATGATTTTGCATAAAAGGGTGTTTTGGTTTTTTTGTAAATTTTGTATAAAGATTGTACAAAACTCCAAGCACGATAATTAGAGCTAGAGTTATCTTAATGACAAGAAGTTTCTGCAAATCTGTCTCAAAAAAACCAGCGCTTGAGTTTATATATCTTGACATCATCATACCTCCAGTTAAAACTATAACTAAAAGTGAGAGTGGAAATATTTTAAAGCTCTTTGCCCCTAATGTTTTATTGATTTTTTCATTTACATCTTTGCTAAATTTACCTTTTAGTGACTCAATCATCGCTAAATCTGTAAATACATAACCTAAAAATATGATTGCCAACATCAAGTGAATTATATGTGCGTATGGATAGATTGCTTCCATGAAAGCTCCTGTTTAAAATTTGATATGATTATACATAAATAGCATTAACCCCACACAAGGCTCTCGTTCCATCCAAAATAGCTAAACATAGCCCTAAATGTAGCGTCAATTGGTGCTTTTATGCAAAGTTGCTCTTTGGTATATGGGTGAGCGATACAAAGCTCTCTTGCATGAAGCAACATTCTATGACAGCCAAACTCTTGACGAATAAGTTTGTTATGCTCTCCTCTTCCATACTTTGTATCTCCAAGTATATGATGAGAAATGTGTTTCATATGGCGGCGGAGTTGATGTTTTCTGCCTGTGAGTGGATTTAGTTTTACAAGTGAGTAGCGAGTCTTATCATACTTTCCAACTTGAAAATCAAGTTCAACTGTTGCTAATCTCTCATAGTGCGTTATCGCCTCTTGAGGCTCTTTATCTGCAGAGCTATCTTTATCTGCTATCTTATCAAGCTTGATGCTAAGAGCATAATCAATCTCTCCACTCTCAGGAATATAGCCACGAACAACAGCGATATAGCTTTTTTTCGCCTCATGAGACATAAACGTCTCCCCCATGATTTTTGCACTCTCTTTATCAAGAGCAAAAAGCAAAACTCCAGAAGTTGGCTTGTCTAAACGGTGGATTGGATAGACAAAGCGTCCTAGTTGATCACGCAAAATTTGCACTGCAAACTCTGTCTCATTTTTATCTATGGGAGAGCGATGAACCAAAAGTCCGCTTGGCTTATTTATAGCTACTAAATATTCATCTTGATATAAAATCTCTAGCAATTTATCTTAATCACGTTTTGTTGTTTTTCTTTTTTTTGTCGTAACTGGTTTTTTATATGTAGCGTCTTTTTTAGAGCTTTGATCTTTTTTATGAGGTTTTCTATCACGTTTTACCTCAACTTTTTTATGCTCACTCTTTAGTTTAATCTCATCTTGGTCAAGTCTGCGAATAGTTGGGTCTGGCTCAAATCCAGCGATAACCTCTTGTGGAATTTTCATCCCTATCAATCTTTCTATATCTCTAATGTCATGTTTTTCATAAATATCTATCAAACTTATCGCCATTCCATCACGCCCTGCACGTCCAGTACGCCCTACTCTATGGACATAATCTTCTGGAATTGATGGGAGTTCATAGTTTATGACAAACGGTAACTCCTCTATATCTAAGCCTCTTGAAGCGATATCGGTGGCAACTAGAACTTTAGTTTTTCCCTCTTTAAACTCATTTAGAGTTTTTAAGCGGTTTGCTTGAGTTTTGTCTCCATGAATTATTCCACACTTTAGTCCATCTTTTTTAAGCTCAACTACTAAAAGGTCTGCACTTGCCTTTGTTCTTGTAAAAACTAAAACTTGTCTAAAGTTTCTTGAGCCAATTATGTAGGCTAGAAGCGGAGCTTTTTTATCTGTATCTACGAGGTAAGCTACTTGATTTATTGTATCAACAGTCGAATTTTTTTTAGATGTTTCCATAAAAGCAGGTTTTGTAAGAATGAGTTTCGAGAGTTTTCTTACCTTGTCACTAAATGTCGCCGAGAAAAGAAGTGTTTGATGTCTCTTTGGCAAAATCGGATGAATACGTCTAATCTCTTTCATAAAGCCCATATCTAACATTCTATCGGCTTCATCAAGGACGAAAATCTCTATACTTGCAAGACTTAAACCCTTATCTACATGCTCCAGCACTCGCCCTGGAGTAGCTATGACTATATCAACGCCCTCTTTTAGAATTTTTTGTTGACTCTCTAAATCTTTTCCACCAACTAAAACCGCTATATTTAAACCCATATTTTTTGCATAACTTTGCAAATCTTCATATATTTGAATTGAGAGTTCACGAGTTGGTGCGATTACCAAGCCTCTTAGTGCTCTTTCTTTATCAGCAGATGTTTTTCTAAGTCTTTGAAGCATCCCTAGACCAAAAGCGGCAGTTTTACCAGTCCCTGTTTGAGCTGTTGCAAAAACATCACTTTTTGCCAAAATAAGAGGAATTGCTCTTGTTTGTATAATTGTAGGTTTTTCATAGCCTAAATCTTTTATAGCGCTAAGAAGTGGTTTTATAACTCCTAATTTTTCAAATGACATACCGTACCTACTTTCTACATTAATAGCGCAATTTTAACATATTATTAAAAAAATAAGCTTTTGATGGTTATAATCACGAATCTTTTAAAATGGCCCAAATCATGATAAGAAAATTTTTTAAAAATTTAAACGCGAGTGAAAAACTAAAAGCTTTTACGGAGAAATATAAAATTCCAATAGAGTATCTCTCTGCAAATAGAAAGATGGTCTCAAAAGGGGTATTTATAGGGCTTTTTATAGCTTTTATTCCAATGCCTATGCAGATGTTAGCAGTTGTAGCAGTTATCCCATTTACAAGATTTAATGTACCCATAGCTATTTCTATGTGTTGGTTAAGTAACCCTTTTACTATGCCTGCGATGTACTATATGGAGTATCTAACTGGGAGCTTTATGCTTGGTATGGAGACAACGCCCGTTGAGATGACGCTAGAGTGGTTTAGTCAAAATATTGGAAATATTTTTGTTCCTCTATATGTAGGAACGGCTTTTTACTCTATTTTTGGCTCTTTACTTGGATATTTTCTTGTAAATCATTTCTGGAGAAGCTCGGTTAAAAAAGACAACCATACACGTAAAAACTCAAGAAGTTAAATTTTTATAGCTCTTTTTTTATAATAAATCCACGCAACAACTCCAACTACACTCATAGCTAAACTCATAACTTGGCCTTGAGTAATGGCATTACAACAAACATAGCCTATTTGAACATCTGGAGCACGCCAAATCTCGGCGATTGCACGAAACAGTCCGTAACTGATTCCATAAACCAAAATCAACTCTCCACTAAAACTTTTGTATTTTCTATATATAAAAACAACTAAAAAAACACCAAAGCCCTCAAGTAGCGCTTCGTACAACTGTGAAGGATGTCTAAGAACACCATCAACTACAATCCCCCAAGAAACATCTGTTTCTCGTCCGATAAGCTCTTTGTTTAAAAAGTTACCAATACGTCCAAAAACAAAAGCAAGAGGTACACTTATAGCTACTAAATCCATAATCTTGCCAAACTCAGTTTTATATTTTTTTGAATATATATATGTGCTTATCAAAAAACCAAGCACTGCACCATGATAGCTCATACCTCGAATACCTACAAACTCGCCATTTACAAAAGGGTTGAAAATTTGCCATGGATGAGAGAGATAGTAGAGAGTTTGAGTATCATAAAAGAGAACATACCCTAGTCTGGCACCTAAAATAACACCGATTTCTACATATATAAAATATGCATCAATCTCTTTGCCCTTAAAATCAAGATTATCTTTTCTAATAAAATATTTCCCGATATACAAAGCGCTAACAAGCGCCAAAACATACATAATTCCATACCAATGAACTGGCAAAGAGAAGATATGAAAGGCTATTGGGTCAAATCTTTCGTATATATTATTCCATTGATTTAAGTACATCTAGGCGTTATTCTCTAAGAGCATCAGCAATAAGCTCGATAGGATTTTTAAAGATTTGAGGAGCATCTACATATCCCATTGAAGCGTTAATTTGCATACGACAAGCACTGCACTCTGAGCTTACAACATCTGCTCCAGTTTTTTTAATCATATCAGCCTTTGGGATACCAGCGGCTTTTGCAAAATGGTACTTCTCGCTCTGCATAGTTACACCGCCAAAACCACAACATGTATTTGAGTCACTCATCTCAACTATATCATAGTTTTTACTTATAAGAGCTCTAGGTTCCTTATGGATACCCTGCATTTTTTTTGCATGACATGGGTCGTGATATGTTACTATTTTTGTATCTTTTTTCTTTGACGCCAAAACTTCTGATAGGTTTGTTTTTTGCTCTAGCCACTCAGTTGCCATGAAAATTTTATCTTTTATAGCAACTGCTCTAGCCTTCCACTCTGGCTGATCATGGAAATAATGCTCATAGTCTATCTTTAGCATTGCGCTACACGTAGCCTCTGGAATAATGATAGCTTCTACATCTTTGCTAAAGCTCTCAAAATACTCTATGTTAAACTTTGCATTATTATCAACTGTATAAAAATCCCCCGTAAAATAGGCTGGAGCGGAACAACACTTCTGATCTTTTGCCAAAAATGCGTCAATTTCCAGATGCTCTAGTATCTCTAGGAGCGAATTTCCAACATTTACGTAGTTATAATTTCCTAAACAGCCTATAAAAATAGCTACTTTTCTCTTGCCCCCATTGCTTATATTTTCAGGATGTGAATTTAAAAATGATGTTTTTTTAAGGCTTGGAAGAAGTCTATCAGCCTTTAACATTGGCAGGTTAAATCTTCCACTCATAGAATCAACATCTGCTTTTATCTTAAATCCGCAAGTCTGAAATACCCAGCCTAATTTAAAAGCAATATCATTTAACCAGCGATGGCGAAGAAGCAAGAAAAACGCTCTTTTATACCAAGCGATACCAAATTTTTTACCAATATCAGCTCTGACTTGTTCTATTACCATATCTGTTGGAAGTGATTTTGGGCAGACTTCAACACATGCTGTACATAAAAAACAGCTCTCAAAAATAGCTTTTGCATTTTTATCTAGCTCTAAATTTCCTCTTTGATAGGCACCAAGGAGGTCTAAAAAACCACGAGGAGAGGTTACTTCATCGGCATTTACATTGTGAATAGTACAAACGGGGATGCACTTTCCACATTTTATACACTCATCAGTTGTAGCACCGAAGTCAAAGATTTCTTGCGCAGACTTGCTCATAACTACACCGTTTTAGAGAAGGTTTTTGCATTTGCTGAGTGGCGCTTCATGTAAGCATCAAAAGGCATAGCAATGTTTCTGATAAGTAGTGTTCCTGTTTGGGAGCACTCTATAAAGTTGTCATCTATCGTTAAAAGCTCATCATTAACAAAAGGTTTTAGCTCATCTATAGCATCTGCAAAGTAGGTTTTAAAATCGATGCTAAAGAGTTTCTCAAATCTTTTTATATCAAGTTTGAAGTTACTCATAAGCTCCATGATTACGTATTGGCGAATCATATCATCCTCATTTAAAGAGACACCTCTCTCAAAAGGCAGTTTGCCCTCCTCGATTGCTGCTTCATACTCTCTCATCTCTTTAAAATTTTGTGCATAGTGTGAGACACCCTCGCCTATGGAAGTGAGTCCAACACCTATCAAATCCGCTCCACCTTTTGTTGTATAGCCTTGAAAATTTCTATGCAATTCGCCCTTCTCTATGGCTTTAAAAAGTTCATCTTCTGGTTTTGCAAAGTGATCCATTCCTATCATTCTGTAACCGTTTGATGTCAAAAAGTCTATCGTATATTGCATGATTTGGAGTTTTTCATCAGGAAGAGGAAGCGTTGTTTCATCAATTTTTCGCATAGTTTTTTTCATCCACGGCACATGAGCATAATTAAATACTGCATACCTATCGGCATTTAGCGTAAGAGACAAGGCTAGTGTCTCTTTAAAAGTCTCTAGCGTTTGATACGGAAGTCCATAAATAAGGTCAACATTAACAGAGTGCATATTGTACTTTCTTGCCAAATCCATTGCATTTTTCGTTATCTCGTAAGGCTGAACTCTATGGACTGCAATCTGTACTTTTTCATTAAAATCTTGTATCCCAAAACTTACACGATTAAACCCATTTTGACTTAAAACTCTCATCTGATCTTCATCAATATGACGAGGGTCTATCTCACAGCTAACCTCTGCATCTTTTACAAAATTTGGAAAAAAAGATTTTATCTCTTTTATAACCTCTTCTAGTTGTGGCGCACTAAAAAATGTAGGTGTTCCGCCACCAAAATGCATCTGAATAACAGAGCGATTACAATCAACAAAAGAAGAGAGTATCTTTAACTCTCTCTTTAGATACTCCAAATAACGAAGCATCTTATCCTCTTTAGAAGTAAAAACAACATTACAACCACAAAAATAACAGGCATTTTTACAAAAAGGGAGATGAAAATATAGACTCAAAGGACGAGATGAATCTTGCGATTTTAGCATTTTTGTATATTCGTCATATCCAAAAGAGTCACTAAACTCCAGCGCAGTTGGATA
>CAMBTK010000047.1 GCA_945870785.1 Sulfurimonas crateris | reverse complement strand
TATTTTGCATATATACACCCCTTTTGTAGTTCGAAATTATACACTATTTGCTATAATCGCTCTATGAGTTCAATACTATTTTCAATCTTGGCTATTTACATCTTTATAGTTGTAGGCTTTATCGCAAAAATGAGCTTTAAAGATAGAATTGACGATAAAACTGTAACTCTTATAAATGTATATTTTTTACAAGTTTTTCTGACATTCTGGGGACTACTTATCCGCCCTGTTGACTCCACACTTCTCTTTGCACCTTCAATTTATCTTTTCATTGTTATCTTAGTGCTTTTTATATCAGCTCTGATGGCAAAGAGACTATTTGAGAATAAAAAAGAGTACTCAATCGCAACTGTTGCCGCAGTCATAGGAAATACAGGAAATCTAGGAATACCACTAAATATTGCAATTTTTGGAGAGGCATCTATACCTTATACCACTGTTATAAATCTAATGAATGTTTTTATTGTATATACAGTTGGGGTCTACTACTACTCAAGAGGGAGTTTTGATGCTATGAGTTCACTTAAAAATATAGTAAAACTTCCTATTCTTTGGGCAGCGGCTTTGGCTATAGTTCTTAGCGCTTATGGATATAGCCCGAGTGTTGAGATTATGAAAATGCTTATGATGGGGGCTTATGCTTCTATAGTTATGCAGCTCTTTTTATTTGGAATATATCTATATGGAACAAAAATAAGTGAAATAAGCAAAAAACTAACTATCTGGGTTATGGGTATAAAGTTTATTCTTCTACCTGCTCTTACATTTTTAGTTCTTTATTTTATCGAACTTGATTCTACGATAAAAGGAATAATATTTATAGAACTATTAGTGCCTCTTGCCATTGCAAATGTGAATTTTGCCTCACTTTATGATTGTAAGCCAAAAGTTGTAACAGCTCTTGTCTTTATCTCGTCTCTTATATTTTTAGGGGCAATCTTTATTGGGATAAGAGTGCTAGGTTATCTGTGAACAAAATTTATGATATCTATAAAACTCTCTATGAAATATATGGCCCTCAAGGCTGGTGGCCAATTTTAGGGCATGGTTATCACAAGCTCGACTACACTTTCCCACGAAATCAAAATGAGATATTTGAAGTCTGCTTAGGCTCAATATTGACTCAAAATACAACTTTTATCTCAGTTATAAAATCTCTAAATAATTTATATGTTAAAGGCGCCCTACATGTGGATGACATAGAAGATATGAACGTATACGAGCTAAAAGATGCTATTAGACCATCTGGATATTTTAATCAAAAAACAAGATACATTTTAGAGTTTATAAAATTCTATAAAGCTCTTAATGGCAGAGTACCAACGAGAGACGCTCTTTTGGGTGTTATTGGGATTGGTGAAGAGAGTGCAGATTCCATACTTTTATACGGATATAACAAGAGAGAATTTAAAGTAGATGCCTACACAAAACGATTGCTAATTGAACTCAGTTTTATAGACGCTAACGCTAAATACAAAGATATAAAAAATCTTATGGAAACATCTTTAAAAGAGTGCATAAAAGATGAGAATGAACTTCTTAAAACTTATCAGGAGTTTCATGCTCTTATAGTAGCGCACGGGAAGAAGTATTACTCAAAAAAGCCTTATGGGATTGGGTGTATTCTAAAAGAGGTTGTTTAATTTTTTTTATTTCAAAGCTTACATATACTCTGTATGTAAGCTTTTAAAAACTATTTTTTACAGCTACTAGCTTCTAGATTTGATTTGTTTTTTTCTAAAAATTTATCACCAAAACCTTTTACTTTTTTTATCTCTTCAACACCATTAAAACATTTATGCTCTTTTCTATACTCTAAAATAGCATTTGCTTTTGCCTCTCCAACACCTTTTATCTCCATAAGCTGAGCTTTATCAGCCTTGTTAATATCAACCGCACCAAAACACAATGTAGCTCCAATTAGGAAAACAGAAAATAACTTCATTTATAACTCCTTTTAATGTAAGATGTTTTATTATATATCATTAAAATAAAATAAATATTAATTTTTTATAAAATATAACAAGATTTTTTGTATTATCTGTTTTAGTAACACTTTATAATATTTTTTTTAGATTAGGTTTAAAATGAGGTCTGTTTGTTATTCTTAACTGCTGGCAAAATGCCAACAGCTGAAATTATATGATTTTAGTAAGAATGCTCTCTACTGAGAAGCCAAATTTTTCAAAAAGTTTATCTGCTGGAGCAGAAGCACCAAAAGTCTCCATACCGATAACTTCATCTGCTAAACGGTACCACTCTAAACCTCTTGCAGCTTCAATCGCTACTTTTTTACTATCTTGTTTAATAATTGAATTTATATACTCTTTTCCTTGCTCTATGAAAAGGTCATAACATGGGACTGAGACAACATCTACTTTTGTCCCTTTTGCATTTAGTGCCTCTTTTGTTTTAAGAGCTAACTCTACTTCACTTCCACTAGCCATTAGTGTGATTGTTGCACCCTCATCACTTGCTAAAAGATACCCACCCTTTGAAGCGGAACCTTTTAAGGCATGTGGTAAAACTGAAAGATTTTGACGTGAGCAGACAAAAGCTGATGGAGATTTTTTCATCTCTAAAGCTACTTGCCAAGCAACAACATTCTCTGCGCCGTCTGCTGGACGCCACACATAAAAGTTTGGAAGTGAGCGGAACTGACTTAAATGCTCTATTGGTTGGTGAGTAGGTCCATCTTCACCTACTCCTATACTATCATGAGTCCAGATAAAAAATTGTTGTATTCCTGTTAATGCCGCTATACGTGCCGCTGGTTTTAGGTAGTCTGAAAAAACAAAAAATGTAGCTGAAAATGGCATTAGAGGGCCATAAAGTGCAATAGCATTTGTAATTGAAGCCATGGCGTGTTCACGAATACCAAAGTAGACATTTCTCCCCTTTGGATAAACTCCCATATCTATAAGTTCAGTCTTGTTAGATGGGCTAAGATCAGCTGAACCACCTAAAAAGTTAGGAAGAGCTTTAGCAATAGCATTTAAAATTTTCCCGTTTGTGTTTCTTGTTGCATCTGCCTTATCAAAACTTGGCCACTGAATTTTTGAAAAATTAGGATTTTGAAGTGCATCTAACGCCTCATTTTGCTCCATCAAAGGAAGAGTTTTTAAGCTATGAATCCACTCACGCTCTGCCAAATCTCCTTTTTCAGTAGCACATCTAAAACGTGCAAAAACATCTTCATCTACATGAAATGTTTTTGTCGCATCAAATCCAGCTGCACTCTTTGCTGCTGCAATTATCTCTGCTCCAAGTGGTGCTCCATGTGAATGATGAGAACCTTCTAATTTTCCAGCACCCTTTGCAATAGTTGTGTTTGCTATAATAATAGTAGGTTTTGAGTTTACTTTTGCAGCTGTAATTACGTTGTCAATCTCATCAAAATTGTGACCATCACACTCTAAAACATCCCAACCTTGCGACTCAAAACGCATACGGATGTTTTCGCTGATACTTAAATCAGTTGAGCCCTCTATAGTGATACGATTAGAGTCATAAATAAGTATAAGATTATCTAGTTTGTTATGCCCTGCGATTGAACAAGCCTCATAACTTATACCCTCTTCTAAATCTCCATCACCACATAAACAGTAAACTTTATGGTCTATTACTTTTGCAGTTTCAGAGTTTACTTGCGCACCTACAAATTTTGAAGCCATTGAAAAACCAACAGCATTTGCTATACCTTGCCCTAGTGGGCCTGTTGTTATCTCAACACCAGCAGTATGCCCAAACTCTGGATGTCCTGGCGTTTTTGAATCAAGTTGACGGAAGTTTTTTAAATCTTCTATCTCTAATCCATATCCCCAAAGATAATAAAGAGAGTAGATAAGCCCTGTAGCATGGCCGCCTGAGAATACAACTCTATCACGATTTAACCAAGATGGGTTTTTTGGATTGTGGTTTAAATGTTCACTTAAAACAACTGCTATGTCTGAGAGTCCCATAGGTGCACCGGGGTGACCAGAATTTGCGCTTTGTACCATGTCTGCTGCTAAAAATCTTATGCTGTCTGCCATCTTTTGGCGCATTTTATTACTCATTTTATCTTTACCTTTTTTTAGTTTATATGTCTATTTATATAGTGTGTCAGAAGTTTTGATAACTCACTTTTTAGCTTTTCATCAAAACTCTCAAGTTCTTCTAAGAGAGTTTTTGCAAGAGTGTTTGCCTCACTCAACGCTTTATCTAGTCCTAGAATTGTTACAAAACTATTTTTTTGTTCATCGTTATTTGTAAGTTTACCAGCCTCTTGTGAGGTTTGTGTAACATCCAAAATATCATCTTGAATCTGAAAAAGCAGTCCTAGTTTTATACCAAAATCATAAAGCGTATCAGCTAATTTTTCTTCCCCCACAATAATTGCGCCCATCTTAAGCGAAGCTGCAATTAGCTTTGCTGTCTTATTTGTATGTAAGATTTTTATATCTTCTATGTAAAGTGGTCTATTTTCAAAATAACAATCAATAGCTTGACCAAGCACCATCCCATTAAGGCCGCCATTTACTGCCAACTCTCTAATCAACTCTACTCTTGTATAGTCTGAAAAAGGAGCATTGCTTAGAACTTCAAAAGCGTATGTATTGAGTGCATCACCTGCTAAAATTGCAGTGACTTCATCATATAGTACATGTAGAGTAGGTTCGCCTCTGCGAAGTGGAGAGTTGTCCATAGCAGGTAAATCATCATGTATGAGTGAATATGTATGTAGAAGCTCAATAGCGTATGCTGCATGATATGCTCCGCCTATTAGAAGCGGATTATAAGCATTTACAACTCCCAGAAGAAGAGCTGGACGAAATCTCTTTCCTCCAGCAATGAGCATTTTTTGAACTGCCTCTTCGTATGTCGGGTGTATACTTTTTGATGTTGGCAGATGATTTAGTAGGAAATTTTCAAAGTTTTGCATCCGAAATTGTATCTAATTTACTTTCACAAAAAACTGAAAATGTTCTCTTTCAAAGAGAAGATTTAAAGAGTTTTTTACTTTATCTGTTTTATCAAAAATATCATCTGCACCTTTAATATCTTTTGTATTTACCTGAAGAAGTCTATCGCCTATCTTAAGCCCAAAATGTTGTGCTTTTTTTTCTATTTTTATCAAAAAAAGCTTTTTATCAAATGAGAGTCCAAAAAATTCCAGATAAACATCATCAAGATAACCACCACCGACCCTCTTTTGTGTAATTGATCTTAGAATAACTATTTTGTTGTCCCTTTTTATCTTCACATTATGGGTAGAACCGATTGAGGAAAAAAGTATATTTTTCATAAAAGAGGCACTATCTTTAACTCTCTTGGCGTCAAGTTCTAAGATAATATCTCCTACTTTTAGTTGGTTGGATTTTATAAATGGATTGCTCTCTTTTACAACTACCGCTGAACTTTCATCATACACCCTAATGCCAAAATCACCATAAGAGACATTTTTTATATTTATAAATCTCTCTACATACTCTTTTTCTATAATTCCACGCTCTGTTACAATCCCCTCTAAATTACAACAGCTATTAAGAAGAATACTTAGTGAAGAGAGTGGCTTGCTAAATTTTGCAAAACTCTCCAGTCCTAACTGTTTTTTTATTATTTTTCCTTCTAATGCTTTATTGCTATCAATACCAATAATTCCTAAAGATAGCTTATTATTTATTTTAAAAGGGTATTTAAATTTTTTTGTATCTTGGATGATATATAGAGATAAAAATGGGTCATGTTTTATTATTTTTTCTTCTGGTGGCGTTTTAGAAAATATTAATAATTGATTGTTTTGTATGGGTATTTGTACTCTTTGTTCTGTTATCGCACGTGAATCAGAGACTTTTTGTCTGCAAGATTCAGCACCGCCTCTACATGCTTGTAGATTTAAATAAAGTAGAGTGAGCGCCAAGAGTAGCCTTAGCACTCTATTTTTCCCCAAAAGGGTTTACACCGCGCTTTTTTACACTAAAAACTTTAGACTCTAGCTCACTTTGAAGTTTTTTTGCATTTTCTTTGATGCCTTCAACTCTTTTGCTCATATAGCCTAAATTTCTAAACATGGTTCTAGATACTCTCTAAAATTTCTTCTATATCGTTGTCATCGTTTACTAAAACAACTCTAGGCTTATAGTTTTGTAACTCTTTTTCATCATATGTAGCGTAAGCAACTATTATAATCTTGTCGCCTTTATGAACTTTTCTAGCAGCTGCGCCATTTAGGCATATGTCCCTCTTGCCACGCTCTCCCAAAATAATATATGTTGAAAATCTCTCACCATTATTTATGTTTAAAATCTCAACTTTTTGTCCAACTCTCAACTTAGAAGCTTCCAAAAGCTCCTCATCTACAGTTATGGAGCCAACATAGTTCAAGTTAGCATCAGTAACCGTAGCACGATGAATTTTGCTGTACAACATCTCTATAGTCATTTTACATTCCCATCTGTTTTTTCATCTCACAAGGAGATATAGGTTGATCCCACATATCAGCACTTATTAAATACTCTTCAACAACTTTTCCGCCGATTAGATGCTCTTCAACTATTCTATCAATTTTTTCTTTTGTAAGTGCTGCATACATAAAATGTCCAGGTTCTACAAGCATAACTGGACCTGAGCTGCAACGGCTTAAACAAGATGTACGGATAGGCTGAACTGTTCCCATTACACCCTCTTTCATCAATTTTTGTGCTAAATGTTGGAACAAATCCTGAGTTTCTGGTGTAACACATGAAGGTTTTGGCATACCTGGAGGAGCCGATTGTTCACACTTAAATATATAAAATGCTGGTTGAGGAATTCCCATAAAAACCACCCTTATAAAAAATTTTCGCAATTATATCAAAAAAGGATAAGATAAAAAACAGCACCTGTAAATAACTCTTTGGGCTTAAGATTTATATTATCTTTTTTTGAGTATCTCTCTTACCACTTCTCTATCATCAAAAGGGAATTTTTGGTCATATATAATCTGATAAGTTTCATCGCCTTTACCAAGGATTACAACAACTTCATCCTCTTTTTGTTCACTCAAAGCGTTCTCTATCGCTTTTTTTCTATTTAGCTCAACTTGAACAATGCTTTTATCTTCAATTCCATCTAAAATATCATCTACAATATCTTGAGGGTCCTCATTTCTCGGGTTATCACTTGTAATATAGAGTTTTTTTGCCAAACTTGCTGCAACTCTGCCCATCAAAGGTCTTTTTGTTCTGTCTCTATCTCCACCTGCTCCAAAAACAACCAAAAGTTCTTTCTCTTTTAGCGCATTTAAAACTTGTTGTATTCCATCTGGAGTATGTGCAAAATCAACTATAACATTTGGATTTTCGCTAACTTGCTCCATTCTTCCACTAACACCAGCAAAATTATCCACTACTGCTACAACTTCTTCTAGTTTTTTACCGCTTAGAAGATGTGTTGCCCCAATTGCTGCCATAAGATTGTATAGATTGAAAAAGCCATGCAATGATGATGTGAAAGGAACTACCTCTCCAAAATGTTGAATAATTCCACTCGATGCATTATTTAGCGAGTATGCAATAAGCCTATAAGTTGCTGAATTTTCTATTCCGTATGTAAAAGTATTTTTAAAATTAAACGATGATTTTGGCTCATCTTTATTGATAAGTTTTCTACCATCATCTTGAAAGAAGCTATTCTTTACTGCGATATATTCACCTAATGTTTTATGAAAATCAAGGTGATCCTGCGTGATATTTGTAAGAATTTTAAGCTCAAAGTTAAGACCTTCTACTCTCTTTTGCACGATAGCATGAGAACTTACTTCCATTATGAAAAAATCACAACCTTCACTTACTGCTTGATAAATATGTTTATATGTATTTAAAAGTGATGGAGTTGTTAATGTTTTTTGCTCTATCACTCTGTCGTTCATAAAAAAGCCACGAGTTCCCTGCATAGCAACTTTGTATCCCAAATCAAGTAAAAATGAGTATATAGCGCTAGCAGTTGTAGTTTTACCATTTGTTCCTGTAATACCTACAATTTTTATCTTCTCAATACCAAATAACTTTGCAACATCTTTGATGTTTATAATAGAGTGCGCATCATTATCTTTTGCATTTTGAAGATACTTTTCATTTTGTGGAGTCAAAACGAAAGCTGTTTCTACATCACACTCTTGTGAATTTTCTGTTATATATTTAAAAGACTCTTCTGGTATCTCAATTTTCAACTATTTTACCTTTAACTAATTTTTTAAAAAGCTTTCTAAGTAAAGCATCGCTTGGGTAAACGCTAAGAGCATTTTCAAGATATGTAAGTGCCATCTCTGCAAAATCATGTTCTATTAACTTATCCAAAAAATCTACAAAATCCTCTTTTTGGGTAATAATCACACGTGTTGAAAACATTATATTTTCAAATATTTCTTTAAAATTTCCATTTTCATCAACTAATGTTTTAAAATCTTTATACAATATTCCATCTTCAAACTCAACTCTATCTCGCAGGGGCTCTGAAAACACTTCTCTCAATTTTTCTAGCGAACCATCCATATTTTTTAATATTTCGCTCATTATTATGTCAGCCTGTTCTTTATCATCCTCTTTTAGCACTTCATAATAGTCAAAAAGAGCCTCGGCACCACCTTCGCCACTTAATGCCATCTCTGCCAATATAACACCGTTGTAAGCCTCTTGTGAGTTAGGAAAATTTTGCAAAACTGAGGCAAATTTTTCTAATGCATTTTTATAATCAGACTTTGTAAAACTCTCTTTTGCTTGTGATAATATTTTAAATTTACTAATTGCCATTTTTCTACACTTTTATTATAAATTATCTATATCGTTTTCCATACCAACTGGCACATTTATTACTGTTATCTCTGGATGTATATCCATCTTTAGTTGTCTCTCTACACCATATTTAAGTGTAGTTCCACTGCTAGCACACCCAATACATGCGCCCTTTAACTGTATATATACTTTTGAATTTTTAACTGTTATAAAACTTATATCTCCGCCATCAAGAGCCAACGATGGACGCACTTTGTCTATCACATTTTTCACTGGATTCATTAACTCTTCGTCTGTAAATGGAATCATGCCCATCCTTTAAAATTTATATATTTATTGTCTTCATAAGATATGACAAAATCCCTTAACATGCGATAAAAATTATCAGCTATCCTCTTAAAGAAAGGATTTCATGTACATAAATAGGCTTTCTCATACCAACTAATATATAATCGACATTTTCACATTTCATTAAAAAATTAATAGCACACTCTTGCATTAAAAGATGTGATTCTTTAAAAAGCCCTTTTAATTCTTTTCTTGTACGCAATGAACACTCATACTCAACCATTTTGCGATACTCTATAAGATATAAATTGATAGAATTTACTATATTTTCAAGTTCTTCTGGCTTAAATATTTCTAGACTCTTTTTTATATGCGGAACTATCTGAGTAAATAAAAAAATATCATAACTGCCAATCCACTCATATTTGTGCTTAGTTGCTTCTAGCTCTTCTAAAAGATTGTAAAGTTCTCGTAGCTCATCTTTATCACAAAACTCTATAAGTTCATTGAAGTAGTGATAATAATCCCTGCTCTCATTGTAATCAGCTAAACGATACATTTTTTTTGAGTCTCTTGCATTTAAAGGTCGGTTTGCTAAAACTCTTAGTCCATTTTTCTTTGCCCAAGCAGCACATGCCAATCCATCAACTTCAAGCATATTTATAGGAAGCTCTATTGTAGTAAAACTATGTTTCTCATTTCCAGCAATTGTTGCTGCATTTAGAGCTAAAGTTAGAAGATCTTCATAAGGCAAAAACTCATCATCTGAGTCTAGTAATGAGAAACTATTTGAGCTGATACCGTAAGATAAAATTCTACCTTTTGTGACTTCTTGTTCTAACCCAATAAAAGCGTTTTCAATTCTTTTATACATCTCATCTAATCTATCATCTTTTGAGATATTTTTATTTATAGCATCTAAAATATAGTATTCAGGATTATGGAGTAAATAGCAGCCGAGACAATCTACTTCTAAATTTTTCAGTGAAGCGTTCAACGCTTCATGCATAAACTCTTTTGAGATGCAGTGATAACAATCTTCAGAATATTTTACAACATCCTTAGAATAACTCTTTTGCGCAAAGTCTGTTTTATACTCAACAAGAGCCTTGCCTTGAATATATCCAAACTTACTTACTATCTCAACTTCTCTTTTTGCATCACTATCAACTAATTGCATGGCAATTGCAATTGCTCTCTCAGCCCCGCCATCCATATAGTTTGATGAAGTATCAATTAACTTTATACCAGATTCTATTGCCTCTTTTAAGGCTTCTACATGCTGTTGATTTAAATCACTTACTCTATAAGTTCCAAATGCAAAATTACTCATAATGTCTCACTTTATATTTTAAGTATTTTAGGATTGGGAAGTTTTGCTAAGTAAATACATAGCTCATTTTAGTATGCGTAAGCTTCGCGCTGAGTAACTAAGCGTTAGCGTAACAAAAGAGACTTTTGTCCCTTTTGCGTATTAAACTAGTAAGTTATACTAATTCAATAAATGCCATGGTAGTAGCGTCACCACGACGAATACGTGTTCTAGTAATTCTAGTATAACCACCTGGACGATCAACGTACTTAGGAGCTAACTCATTTACTAGAGTTTTTGTTGCTTCTTTACTTTGAAGCGCCGCGAATACTGCTTTATGAGCATTTGAATCACCTTTACCAGCAACTGTGATAAGTTTTTCAACATAAGAGCGTAACTCTTTTGCTTTTTCTACAGTAGTTTCAATTTTACCATGTTCAATTAACGAAATACTAAGGTTCTTAAGTAAAGCTGCACGGTGTGAACTTGTACGACCTAGCTTACGGTATCCATGACGATGTCTCATCTATAATTCCTCTATTTAGCTTATAAAGCTTCTATTTTCTTTTTTAATGCACTTACTACATCATCTGCAAGATCGCCACCAACTTCATAACCAAACTCTTGAAGTTTTTCTACAATCTCATCATATGATTTTTTGCCTAGGTTTTTAACATTTTTAAGATCATTTGTACTCATTAATGCTATTTCGCCTATTAGTTTAATATTTGAACGATCAAGACAGTTAAAACTTCTTGCACTTAAACCTAAGCTATCAATATGCCCTGTTAATTTTTTAAGATCTGGGCTCTCTTCAGCTCGTTCTATAGTAGCTGGAGCTTTTACACTAATTTCACTATTAAATACTGCTAGTTGAGCATACATAACTTCTAATGAATTTCTAAATGCATCTAATGGGCTTATTTGTCCATCAGTTCTAATGTTTATAATAACTCTCTCAAAGTTAGGGTTATCTTCGACTAATACATTTTCGATTTTATAAGTTGCGCTACGAACAGGAGTAAAATAAGCATCTAACGCTATATATCCCTCTAGTAGTTCATCATATGTATTTTCACTAGCAACGTAGCCGATACCTTGCGCAATTTTAATACTGAAGTTTAATGTAGAGTCTTCATTTAATGTAGCAAGATGAGCACTTGGAGTTACTACTTCCACTTCACTATTTGTAAGATCGCTACCCTTTATATCACAAGGACCAGCAAAACTGTAGTTGATCTCTGTTTCAGTAATACCACCAAGCAATTTAAAACGAATTTCTTTAAGATTTAAAATAAAATCTGAAATATCTTCAAGCATGCCACGCACAGAGTCAAACTCATGCTTAGCACCTTCAATTTTAATAGCTATTGGTGCGTAACCAACTGAGCTACTTAACAAAAAACGGCGAAGTGGATGAGCTAAAGATATAGCAAATCCAGTTTCAAAAGGATATGCCATTATATTAGCTTCATTCTCACTAATCTGCTCTACCTCAAACTCTTGAGGAGCAAGTGGAGTAGTTTTAATCTTTTTCATGTCTCTTACGCCTTTTATATTTTAACTATTATTTCGAGTAAAGCTCAACGATTAAACGTTCTTCTACCGGTATAACAACTTCTTCACGCTCTGGTAAACGAGTAAAGATACCGAATTTTTTATCAGCATCAATATCAACCCATGGAGCTAAACCAGTTTGGCTTGTAAGCTCTAATGCGCGAACAATTTGAGAATTGTTTTTGCTACTCTCACGAATTTCAATTTTTTGTCCTGGTCTTACACGGTAAGAAGGGATGTCTAATTTTGCGCCATCTACTAAAAGGTGACCATGAGTAACTAATTGACGTGCGAAACGACGAGTTGTAGCAAATCCCATACGATAAACAACGTTATCTAGTCTTTGCTCAATTAAAGTAACAAGGTTTGTACCTGTGTTGCCTTCTCTTCTTTTAGCTTCAACGAATAGTGCACGGAATTGCTTCTCAGAAACACCATACATGAATTTTGCTTTTTGCTTTTCATTTAACTGTAAACCGTATTCAGATACTTTTTTACGACGTTGACCGTGTTGACCTGGAGCATATGGACGCTTTTCTAATGCAGATTTACCTGCTAAACGACGCTCTCCTTTTAGGTTAAGGCTAACTCCAAATCTTCTCTCGATTTTTTCTACTGGACCTCTATATCTTGCCATCAGTAATCTCCTTAAACTCTACGGCGCTTAGGCGCACGACAACCGTTGTGTGGTAATGGAGTAACATCTTTCATAAATGTTACACGAATACCTTCAATTCCGCCAACTGCTTTAGTAGCAGTTTCTCTTCCTGAACCAGGACCTTGAACTTTAATACCAAGTTCTTTTATACCATGCACTTGTGCTTTTGCTACTGCATCTTCTACAGCTGCTTGAGCTGCAAATGGTGTAGATTTTTTGCTACCTTTAAAACCAAGGCTACCAGCAGAACTCCAAGCAATCATGTTACCCATATCATCTGTAATTGTTACAAGAGTATTGTTAAATGATGCAGAAATGTGGCAGATACCACGTGCAATATTTTTCTTTACTACTTTTTTTCTAACAGCTTTTCTTTTTGCCATCTGTTATCCCTTACGCTGCGCCGACAGTTTTACGTTTACCCTTACGAGTACGCGCATTTGTCTTAGTTTTTTGACCACGGCATGGAAGACCACGACGGTGACGAAGACCTCTGTATGAACCTAAATCCATAAGTGCTTTAATGTCCATTGCAACTTGTTTACGAAGATCACCTTCTACTACATGACTTGCACGAATCTCTTTTGTAATCGCAGCAACATCATCTTCGCTTAGTTCGTAAACTCTTTTATTATAGTCTATACCTGTCGCATCTAAAATCTTGCGTGAAGCATGAAGACCAATCCCATAGACGTATGTTAGACCATACTCTATTCTTTTTTTCTTTGGTAAATCAACACCTGATATACGAGCCATGGTTATCCTTGTCTCTGTTTATGTTTTTTAACTTTGCAGATTACTCTTACAATGCCTTTTCTTTTGATAACTTTACAG
>CAMBTK010000046.1 GCA_945870785.1 Sulfurimonas crateris | reverse complement strand
TTTCTTTGTGAAAGAATGTAATCAACATTAAACATTTTAGTTTCAAGATATGAAATTTTGAGTAGATTATTTTGAAGAGTGTATGTTAGGTTGTTCTCTTTTAATACAATGTTTAAAACTTCATCTATTGTAAGGTTGTTTAGATTTGTCTTGTTTAAGTTTGTATCCAAAAATTTTTGTGCATTTGGATCAGTAACTATAATACTAAAGTTACACTCATCACTAAGCTGTTCAATAAAATCAATTATCTTTGTATCTTTTGTAGAACTAATGCTAAATAGTTCATAAGAACAATCTGCTGCGTAAGCACTGCTTGAGAGAAGAAGTGTTAAAAGAGTTGAGTACACTGTTGTTTTTATAAGTTTCATAATATCTGCCCTACTTATTTTTGAATTTTAGAGTTTGTTTTTTTGTTGCTGTTGATAAGAGTATAAGTTTCTTATCCTTTTTTAGGATTACGCCATCTTTGCTAATTTCAGAGATTTTATAACCCTTTACAACATCATCAACTTTGCACCAATTTCCATTGATCATAGCTGAAGAGTTAATAATCGTACTTAAATCAAAACTAGCAGCGGTTATAACCTCTTTTTTTGGTTTTTCTATGCTACTAGCAATTCCTGTTTTTGGTGTTGATGTATCAGTTTTTTTGCCATCTTTGTCTTTTGGCATATTTTTCTTTAAAAATACAAACGGGTTCTCTACACCAGATACTACAACACCTTTTCTTGGTGGCTTAATAGCTTCGATTTGTTCATTAACCCAGTCTAGTTCAGATGCAAGTATATTATTTGATAACAATAATGTTAGTAATATTATTAATGTTGTTTTCATTAGTATGTAATCCCCCAGACAGAGATATCAATTTTTGTATTAAGCGCATTTTGTGCCTTTATATCTAAATCATGAACATCTACTACTAATTCACTCTGCTCTAAAGAGTTGATAAATTTTACGATGTCAAGATAATTCCCCGTGATTTTTAGGGAGATATCAAGAACATGGCCAAAAGAAGCTTCATTGTGAAGCGAATAAGTATTCACAAAGTTTACAATTTTAATATTATGGTTTTTAGCATGAATTGAAATAGAGTTTAAATACTCACCCCAAGCTTTTTCATTATATATCAATGACGATATTGCCTCTATTTTCTCTTTGATATAACTGTTTTGATCTTTTAGAATAGCTAAATCATTTTCTAAGCCAACAATTTCTTCGCCAAGTCTAGCAATTGTAGCTTCGGTGTTGATTTTAAGATAAATCTTATCAGCATCTATTTTTGTTGTTACTTGAGTTACTTTATCTTTTATAGCATTAAACTCATTAGTTGAGCTATCATAAAATGGATAAGCCAAAGCAGAGAAAATAACAATAATCATAAGATATACCATATAGGTATCTTTTTGAGATTTTTCCTTAAAGAAGGAGTCCATTCTTTGTAAGGTCTCTTCAATCATTAATTTAAAGTTCATATTAAATTCACCTTTAATTCCCCGAAGTATAACTTCTCTTCTATGTCATACGATATTTCATTTATAGAGAAGTGAAATTTCTCCCCATAGGTTTTTGTTAAGTATTTAATCAAATCTGTTATTTTTTTATCATTTGAAGATACTAAACCAAACTTGAACTCTTTAGAAGCCTCTGATTTGTCACTCTTTTCTGTTTCAGCATAAAAAGCAGTCTCAAGATTTACATTAAAAGTATTAAAATCTTTTGTAAGGATTTGTAATAAATCAGCTTTCATTGGATAATTTACTTTTACATCATGAATTTTTACTAAGGTATTTTTTTTACTTGTATACTCTTCTTTTTCATTATTTACAAGCTTAGAAATTTTCTCTTTTTCTGCTTCTTTGCTTTTGATAATTTGCTCTCTAGTTATTTTAACATTGTGTACATTTCTATACTCTTCTTCAAGTAGTTTGTACTGCAGAGATTGAGCATAAGTTAGTGTCCAATATGAAACAGGATACATAAATGCCATGAGTAGTGTTGCAACGGAGAGTAGTATGGCACGACCACTCTCTCTTTGTGTGAATTTTGGAGGGCGGTGGTAAATTGTAAAATTACACTCATATCTATCTTTTTGTGAAAGAGTTGAGTAAATATGCATTAGCGCATGAAAATGATCTATGTGCGCGTCATTACTTATAAATCCATAGTTAAAATTAAAGCTTGAGCTCTTTATGCCGAGTTCTACTTCTGCCATTTCATATATTTTTGTAACAGAAGGAAGCTGAGTGTCTATATATATGCACTCTATTTTTTCTATACTTAGAGCTCTTTTTACATAAGTTAAAATATCATTTATATTTGCAAAGATTTCTTTGTATAGTTTTATAATAAATGTTTTGTAGTTATTTTCAGTAGTTTTAAGATCTTCATAAGATAGAAAGTGAATAAAATCTTCATATTCAACCATCTCTCCATACAGTTCACAAAATCTCTCATGCATCTGCGTAAATGAGTAGTTTATAGACTTTGTATATAAAAACTCTTTTTCGTTGTAGATTGTAATGAACGTATCATTTTCTTGAAAATATATAAAACAATGAACTCCGCTATCTTCAATTAAATCTCTTGAATAGAGCGATTTTAATAAAAGAGGTGATGGAATAATTTGGTCAATATATTTAATTTTATCAACTGCGCTTTTAAAAACATCGCTAACAGTAATAGGATCAATTATAAATACATGAAAGTTTCTATTTGCTTCATCTAGTTTATTGAAAGTTTCAATGTATTCTATTTGGTACAAAATCGCCTGATCAAGACCTAGCTCATCATACGCTTTATTGTATATTGCATCATATAAATCTTCATCAGGTATATTTTTACTTATAGCTATATGGCTGTTAATAAAACTTTTTGTATTGAGATAAGATATTACATACTGCTCTTTGCTATAAATCGGAGTTGTTGTTACGTTTAAACTACTTGCAATAGTTGAAACATAATTATTTTTGTATGGATTTATAGAAAGTACACTAGAAAAAGAGTGTTGTTCTTTTTTACTCATTTTGCATCATCCTGTTTAAAATGAACTTTGGACATAAAACAAAATTCACTATTTTTATAAAACTCAACTCTATAAACCATACCGTCTATATCAATTGAGTATCTCTTGTCAAAATCTTTAAGTGAGATATCTACACCACTATCATCAACTTGACCAACTGCCTTGTAACCAATTATATTCACACGATACTCATTTTCACTAATAATTTTAAAATCGTCATTTACAAAAAAATCTAAAGTGTTATTTAAAGAGCGTTTCTCTCCGTCTACAACTGCTTCAAACTCTTTTGTGCAAGACTCTTGTATTTTAAAATATTGTGGAACAAGAGTGGTTATTTTTTTGTTGCCTATGTAAACAACAAAATTCTGTCCCTCTTGAACAACGCTTCCTAGCGTGTTTGAGAATTTAAACACGTTATTTTCTGATTTTATCGGAATAAAGCTTAAAATTTTTTTTATATTAGTTAAATTTATGCAAATGTTATTATTTATTATCAAATTCCCGTTATTTTGAAGTATTTCCTCTATTTTCTCTTGGCTTAGCTCAAACTCTCTTTTAAAAGATATATGCATGATGTTCATAAATTCTTCTATCGCTAAGAGATGATAAAAAACTTTTTGAGACAGAGAAGATAAGTTTTTGCTACTCTCTATTGCAAACGCTGGTTTGTTGTTAGTTACAGCAAAGTATGTGAGTGAAAGTTGCATAGCTTCATCTTCAAATTTAGTATTTGTATTTTTAACGTCAAAGGTGTGATGCTCTTCAATAAGTTTTTTGTTGATTACTTCTTTTATATCAAGGGCAATTTTATTTAGATCACCAAATGGTTGATCCTTGCTTAGATTGCATTGGTCTATAACACATGTTTGCCCCCATGCGTTTGGATTAAATATATTTCCTTTGTTGGTTTTTCTGTAAAACCCATTACCATCATGTAGATTTAAAACTAAAGAGATATTTTTTTGTAAAATTATCTCTTTTATATCTTCAACGGTTTGTTTGTCGTTATCATTTTTATCTATGACGGAGAATTTTCTATTCATATCTCCATTAATGCCCCTATTGTTTTTTACAATGCTATCTTGGTTTAGATTTGGAACTATCCATAAGTTTTTTGATTCTATTTTGTAATGAGATGCTAAGATTGATGCGGCAAAATACCCACCTGGCTCATCACCATGTATTCCACCAATAACAAGAAGGGTAGTGTTTGAGTCGTTATTTTCTTTTTTAATAAGCTCAATATTTCCAAAAAGTGGAGTAAGTAAAAGTAAAAATATAGAGAGTTTTAGTGAAATAATTTTCATAATACCCTCTTTTATTTTTCTGTTAATATTTTTATTTTTCTACTCTCGTCTAGCTCAATAATTAGAGTTTTATCTCCATTAAACTCAAATGTATCAGATTTATAGTGTTCTTGAAATGTAATTTCATAAATATTCGAGCTGTTTGGATAAGGTAAAACATTTATATTATTGAAAATAATAGTTTTTTTCTCACCTTTTTGAAAAACTCTTGTTTTATAGCTTCTAAATTTTTCTATATCCATTCCATCAAATCTAACAAAGTTTGAAGCATAAAAACTTAGATAATTTTTTATATCATCATAAAGCCACGCATATCTCCACGTATATAACTGCGCTAAAATCAAAGCAAGGTTCTCTTTTGAGACATTTTTCTTAACTTCAGAGTCATTAATAACAAGTAGTGTTTTTGATATATCTATATTTTTATTTAAACACTCAATGCTTGGATTATTTATCGCAATACAGCCTCTTGTAAATTCATCTCTGTCTTCTGCTGGAAGTCCATGTATCCAAATGCCAGAGCCATTTTTACCTTTGTAAGAGTCATAAACATTTGGGTATGAAGTAACAAAAGCAAATGGTCCATAAAAAGGGTCTAGATTAGTCTCTTTTGAGAGTTTTTGGGTTATTTGATAAATTCCAGTTGGAGTTCTTAAATCTCCCTCTTTTATCTTATCGCCTTTCATTTTTCCTGTAAAGGCGCTATATTTTTTTCTAAATTTAAAACTTTGGTTTTCATCAAGTGAGTATAGATTTAGAGATGATTGTGATTTATCACATGCAAGTATATTTGTAAATGATTCAATATATCCAAAATTAACATCTCTATCTTTTACTTGAGTCTTCCAATAATCTTCACTTGATAACTCCAAATCCATCTGCTTCTCTATATCAGCAGTACCGTTATTTCTATAGCTTGTTAATATATCAACAGCGTAAACATTTAAACTCAGTAGTATTAGCAGTAGTAATTTCATGATGTGTAACCTATCTCTTGTAAATATGATTTATCTTTGCTCCAACCTTTTTTTACAACAACCTGTAAATCAAGATATGCTTTTTTCCCACTTAACATTTCTATCTTCTCTCTAGAATATTTACCTATTCTTTTTATACCTTCTCCGCCTCTGCCAATAATTATCCCTTTTTGAGACTCTTTTTCTACGATGATAGTGGCAATGATTCTATCTACATTTTTCTCTTCAGAAATTTTATCTATGATAACATCAGATTCATAAGGGATCTCATCACTTACATTTTGAAAAACTCCTTCTCTGATAAATCCAGCATAGATATTACGCACAAGCTCACTTGTTAAATCTTGCGGATCAAAAAGAAATGGCGATGCGGGAAGTAGTTTTGAGATTGTTTCAAGCAGATCTTTATGCCCAACTTTTTTCGGAACTGCCATTGGGATTAGTGCTTCAAAGCTCTCTGAGAATTGATTGTATTGCAATATCTTTTTAAAAAGCTTCTCTTGTGAGACTTGGTCTATCTTGCTTAGAACTATGATATGTTTTATTTTTGAGTTATTAAGTTTTAAAAATTTTTCATAGTTTTCAACATTGTCAGTAACAGGAGCTAGATAAACTATCAAATCACAATCACCCATGGCTTTTAGAGCCTCATCAAGCATAAATTGATTTAGTACTTTTTCTCTCTCATGTAAACCTGGCGTGTCAACAAAGATAATTTGAGTGTCATTATGCATAACTATAGCATTTGATCTTTTTCTGGTTGCATTGGCTTTTTGGCTAACCATTGCTATATTTTCACCTAAAAGAGAGTTCATTAAAGTACTCTTTCCTGCGTTTGGGCGACCTATTAGAGAGACAAAACCAGCTTTGGTTTGTAAATTTGATGCTTTAGTTGAGGCGGAGTTTGCCATATTTTTTCCTATAAGATATATCTAGAGAGATCGTCATTCTCAACTATGGTGTCTAACTTTTCATGTACTAGTTTTGAAGTAACTATAAACTCTTTATCTTTGTACTCATTCGCATTAAAACTAACATCTTCTAAGATTTTCTCTATGACAGTATGAAGTCTTCTAGCTCCTATATCTTCGGCTATCTCATTTGCTCGATGTGCTAATTTAGCGATGGCTTTAATCGCTTCATCTTCAAAAATCAGTTTCATTCCCTCAACACTAAGTAGCGCTTCATACTGTTTGAGCAGAGAGTTTGTTGTCTGAGTTAGTATTTTATATAGAGTGTCTTCATTTAGAGCTTCAAGTTCGACTCTAAGAGGAAACCTTCCTTGAAGCTCTGGAATCAAATCACTTGGTTTGCATAGATGAAAAGCACCAGCTGCGATAAATAAAATATGGTCTGTATTTATAGTTCCATATTTTGTAGAAACGCTACTTCCTTCAACAATAGGCAATAAATCTCTTTGAACTCCCTCTTTGCTTGGGTCATTTCTACTTTGCGATTTTTCACTTATAGCTATTTTGTCTATCTCATCAAGGAAAATAATCCCTCCATCCTCAGCGCGTCTTAGCGCTTCAGCATTTATATGAGTAGAATCTATAAGCTTTATACTTGCTTCATTTCTTAGGATTACTTTAGCGTCTTTTACGCTTAGCTCTTTTTTGTTGTCCTCTTTATTCATTTGAGAAAATACACGAGAAAATGACTCTTGCACTTTTGCCATCTCTGGAGGAAGGTTTGTGTCATTAAACTCTATGTGAATCTTCTCAACTTCTAGCTGTATGATTTGATCGTCCATTTCTCCAGATAAAACTCTCTCTTCCATCACACTAAGAAGTCTTTGGTAGTCATCTTTTTTGCTCTCACTAGCACCAAATGCAAGTGGGGGAATAAGTTTTTCAACTATCTTGTTTAAGACATAGTTCTCAATTTTTTCTCTATTTTCTTCTTCTTTTTCGGCTTTAACGATAGCTATGGAAGCAACAACTAAATCTCTAATCATAGATTCAACATCACGCCCTACAAAACCTACTTCTGTGTATTTGCTAGCTTCAACTTTGATAAAAGGAACCTTCATCATCTTAGCTAATCGTCTTGAGATTTCTGTTTTACCAACTCCAGTTGAGCCAATCATTAGGATGTTTTTTGGTGTAATGTCATTTTGAAGTTCAGGGCTTAATTGCATTCTTCTATATCTTGTTCTAAGAGCAAGAGCGATTGTTTTTTTAGCATTATGTTGAGATATTACATATTTGTCTAGATATTCAACAATCTCTTTTGGTGTTAAGTTCACTTAGGCTCTCCATCTAATGAAAGAATTTTGATATTGTGATTTGTATATATACACAAATCAGCGGCTATGCTTAAACTCTCTCTAACTAGAGCTTCTTCATCAAGAGACGAGTGTTTTTTAAGTGCACGTGCTGCAGAAATTGCAAAATTTCCACCACTGCCAATAGAAGCTATCTCTCCATCTTCAGGCTCAACAACATCACCGTTTCCAGTAAGTATAAAAATATGCTCACTATTTAGCACAATCATCATAGCTTCAAGTCTGCGAAGAACTCTGTCTTTTCTCCACGCCTTTGAAAACTCGACAACTGATTTTAAAATATCGCCTTTTTTTGCCTCTAAAAACTCTTCAAACATATCAAAAAGATTAAAAGCATCAGCAGTACTCCCAGCAAAACCAGCTAAGATTTTGCCATTATAGAGTGTACGTATTTTTGTAGCATTGCCTTTTAGTACGCTGTTTCCAAAAGTAACTTGCCCATCTCCGCCGATTACTGCTCTGTTTTTGCCTTTATATGCAAGGATAGTTGTTGCATCAAACATTATTCGCCTACAACATCCACATGTAGTGTTGCATGGATACTATGACCTAATCTTAAGTCTAAATCATGTTCGCCAACAGTTTTTATCGATAGCTTATCAGTGATATGTTTTTTATCGATTTCAATTTTATGTTGTTCAAAAAGAGCATGGGCTACTTCATCTTTTGTAATTGAACCAAAGAGATGTCCATTTTGTCCTAATTTTTTAGTGATAACAATCTCAGCTTTATCAAGTTTTATAGCTAGTTCTTTGAGTGACGCTATCTCTTGTGCTAGGTTGTCTGCTGCTATTTTTTCATCTTCTTTGTGTTGCGCTAAAATCTCGGCTGTTGCATGTTTTGCAAAACCTTTTGCAATTAAGAAATTTTGGCCATAGCCATCTTTTACCTCTTTTACTTCACCTGCTTTTCCGAGCGTTTTTACATCTTTTATTAAAAGTATTTTCATTTTTTTCCTTATCTCTCTATTTCACCACTATAAGATACTATTCCATAAGTTAGATTTCCTATCTTTTGGTATCCCATATCGTTTAATATTCTAGCAACATGAGCGCTTCTGCTTCCTACATGACAGTAGAGGATTATATTTTCTTCTTTATTTAGTTTAGCGTCATCAAGTGCTGCGAAAAAACTGCTTGTCGGAACAAGTTTGTTTGCACCTTTTATGTGACCCATCTGCCACTCCATATGCTCACGAACATCTACAAGGTTAAACTCTACCATACCAAGTTCTCTTGCTTCAAGAAGAGAAATAACTTCATCGCCATCTAGCTCTTTTTGGTTTAGAAGAAGTATCGCTTCTTCTTTGGTTAAACCACGAGAATGGGTGTGAACTGCTTCTTCCATACCCATTTCAGCTCTTTTATTTGCTGCATACTCAGGTGTACAGTAAATTCCACAGTGACAAACACCATCTTCTGGCATCTCTTTTTCAATAGCTGGTTTACATGGGCAGATTCTATCTTCTACGCTTCTTGGTTTTTCATCTACAACTTCAACCATAAAACATGGGCAAAATCTTTTACCGTACATCATCTTGTTTCTAGCAAGACCCATCTGTACGCCTTCATTTACCTCTTCTTGAGGGTTGTATACCCAACCAAATTGTTTATTTACTTTGTCTGTAAATTTTATAGTTTTTTGTAACTCTTCTTGAAATTCAGGTGAATTCATATCTATCTTGATTATGCTCATGCTATTTCCTTTAGGGTTTTATTTTTTTCTTGCTTTGCCAGCAATAATAAATCTTAGTGCATTTAGTTTGATAAATCCTGCTGCATCTTTTTGATCATAAACAGCATCTTCTTCAAATGTACAATACTCTGGATTGAAGAGTGAAGATTCTGATTTACGTCCAACAACAGTTACAGAGCCTTTGTAGAGTTTTAGTCTAACTTCTCCGTTTACATTTTTTTGTGTTGCGTCAATTGCTGCTTGAAGCATCTCACGCTCAGGTGAGAACCAAAAACCGTTATAGATTAATTTTGCATAACGAGGCATTAATTCATCTTTTAAGTGAGCCTCTTCACGATCAAGTGTTAGTGACTCAATTGCGCGATGTCCTTTTAGCATTACAGTTCCGCCTGGTGTTTCATAGCATCCACGGCTTTTCATACCAACGTATCTGTTTTCTACAATATCAGCACGACCGATTCCATGCTTCCCAGCTACTTTGTTTAGTGTCTCAAGCATAGTCGCAGGGCTTAGATTTTTACCATTTAAAGAGATTGGGTCTCCGTTTTCATAGCCTATTGTTATATATTCTGGAGTATTTGGTGCATCTTCAGGTTTAGTAGTCCATAACCACATACTATCTTCTGGTTCTGCATTTGGATCTTCTAAAATTCCACCTTCATAAGAGATGTGAAGTAAGTTTGCATCCATAGAATAAGGAGATTTTTTACCTTTTTTCTCTATCTGAATACCATGTTCTTCGGCATAAGCTAAAAGTTTTTCTCTTGAGTTTAAGTCCCACTCTCTCCATGGTGCGATAACAGTTAATGTTGAGTCTTTGCTTAAATATCCCATCTCAAATCTAACTTGATCGTTTCCTTTTCCAGTTGCACCATGACTTACGCCATCTGCATTAGTTAAGTGAGCGATTTCAACTTGTCTTTTTGCGATAAGTGGTCTTGCTATTGAAGTTCCAAGAAGATATTCGCCTTCATAAATAGCATTTGCTCTAAACATAGGAAATACATAATCTTTTACAAACTCTTCTCTTAAGTCATCGATAAAAATATTTTCAGGTTTTATTCCCAAAGAGAGGGCTTTAGTGCGTGCAGGTTCAACCTCTTCGCCTTGACCGATATCGGCAGTAAATGTTACAACTTCACATTTGTACTCATCTTGAAGCCACTTTAAAATAACACTAGTGTCAAGTCCGCCAGAATACGCCAAAACTACTTTTTTAACTTCTCTTTTCATAATAAAAACCTTTATAAACAAAATAATTGGCGCGATTTTACTACAAAAGATATTAAATAAGGGTTAGCAAAAAAAGATAAATGGGAGATAGTAAAATGGAAAAGAGGGGCTAAAATGGTTTCAAAAGGGTATTTTATTACCCTTTTGAATCAAACAGTATTCCTGTTACTTCTTGCATTTTTGGTAAAAAGTCTGCAGCTTGTTCTGCTGGAAATCTTCTTATCATTTTGCTTGTTTCAGACTCTACTACTGAAACATAAAAGATATCTTGCTGATCAACACCAAATTTTATGTTTGTATTCATTGGAGCTAGTGCGTTGTTTAGTTGATTTACCAAGTCTTGTACTTGCTCTTTAGAATCTATCTTTGGAGAATTTTCTTTTTGCATCTCCTTGACCAAATCAACTTGCTTTGGTTGTTGTACTTGAGTCTGCTGTAGATGAGTCTGCTCTGTTTGAGCTGATTTCATCTGAGATTGTTGTTGTTTCGCTACATTTGCTATGCCATCCATGACGTACTCCTTATTTTAAAACATTCTAGAGTCCAAATCGGCATAAAAATAAAATACTTTAATTAAAAAACATTATTTTTGATTTTTCTATTTTGTACCTATTTATGATACCCTTGCATTTATGAATGAGTACATAAAATTATTACAAGCACAACCAATATTGAGACGTCTATCTACAGTACAGTTAATAGCCTATTTTGGGGCTTGGTTTAGCAATGTAGCTATATACACTCTCTTGCTAAAGATGGAAGTTTCACCAGATGTTGTTGCCTTTACGGCTATGCTTCATTTTCTCTCAGGAATTATACAAGCTCCGTTTTCAGGCTCTATCATTGATAGTGTAAAACCAAAAACACTTCTTCTGTCTCTTCTTGTATTTGAGATATTTACAACTCTTTTTCTTCTCTTTGTAGAGGATATTTCAGATTTGTGGCTTTTGTATATGTTAGTTTTTTTAAAGATGTCGGCTGCTAGTTTTTATTTTACAACAGAGATGTCACTGCTACCAAAAATTCTTGATGGAAAAAAACTACAAAGAGCAAATGAGATACACTCTATCATCTGGTCATTTTCTTATACTTTGGGTATGGCTCTTAGTGGTTTTGTAGTTTTTTGGCTTGGAGTAAAAGTTGCGTTTATCCTTGATGCGTCAATGTTTGTTTTTGCTTTTTACATTCTTTACAAGACAAATATAGATGTAGAGTTTATAAAAACAAAAGAGAGCTTTACGGAGATGATGAGTGATACTTTTAGGTATCTAAAGAGAACGCCTCATGCTGTTCATCTAATGATGCTTCATGCTTTTATCGGGTTTACTGCTTTTGATGCTTTAGTTGCTTTGATGGTTGATAAATACTACGCCTCTGTCATTGCAACTTCTTTAGCTCTTGGGATGATGCATGCTTCTAGGGCAATTGGGTTGGTAGTTGGTCCAATACTTTTATCTAGATGGGCAGATAATAAAAAAATGTCCTATTTCTTTTTATCTCAAGCATTGGCAATTTGGCTCTGGGCTTATTTGATGAGTGATTTTTACATGTCACTCATTGCGAGTGTTTTTGTTGGGCTATTTACTACAACTCTCTGGTCATATACATACACACTTTTGCAACAAAATATAGACTCAAAGTATTATGGGCGGATTGTGGCTTATAACGATATGCTATTTTTAGCGGCTGCAACATTTATGTCGTATATGGTAGGTTTTTTGGCTACAAAAGGGTACTCACTAGAGTTTATAACGGTTCTAATTGGATTTATGTTTATCGTTGGTGCGCTCTATTTTAGATGGGTTATAAAGAACCAAAATATAAAAGATGTAAAAATTTAAAATACTTAAGGAAAAACACAAAAGATGGCATCAGGGATTTTTTTACTTTTAGATGATATTGCAATGCTCGCTGATGATGTAGCAGTTGCTAGTAAAGTTGCTACTCAAAAAACGGCGGCAATTCTTGGAGATGACTTGGCGGTAAATGCTCAAAAAGCGACAGGTTTTGAGCAATCAAGAGAGTTGGCGGTAATTTGGGCTATAACAAAAGGCTCACTGAAAAATAAAGTCATCATCTTGCCTGTTGCATTTTTACTAACTGCAATAGCGCCTACTCTCATTACGATTATACTTGTGTTTGGTGCGCTTTTCTTGCTTTATGAGGGCGTTGAGAAGATAGAGGAGTATCTGTTTCATAAAGAGCATGAAGAAAAAAATGAAGAGCTACTAAACTCAACTCCAGAGACTATTTTAGAGATAGAGAAACAAAAAATAAAGTCAGCAATCGTAACTGACTTTATACTCTCTATCGAGATTGTAGTAATTGCCCTTGCTGCGGTTGCTACAAAGCCGTTTATGGTACAAGTATCTTCTACTGTTATAGTTGCTCTTGTAGCTACTTTTGGCGTTTATGGGCTTGTTGCAATGATAGTTAGAATGGATAATGTCGGTTTTTACCTTATAGAAAAAGAGCATCAAAAAAGCGGACTTTTTCTCATAAATGCTATGCCAAAATTGATAAAAATTTTGGCTTTTGTAGGAACATTTGCCATGATTTTAGTCGGTGGTGGAATACTTACTCATAAAGTAGAGTTTTTCCATAACTACTTTATAGATGCTCTTCCTGCTTTTGTAAACGACATGTTGATTGGCTCAGTTATCGGGGTTGTAGTTCTGTTTGTTATAAAGATTTTTAAGAGATAGATTTTTAATATATTTTATCTTTTAGATTAAACATTTCGTAGTAGATGTCTATCATCTCTCTTAATGTTTTATCATCCAATTCACTCTTCTCTTTTATGCCAAATCTGTTTATATACTCATAAGGCAAAATTGCTTTTTCAACACTTGGCTCTCTTAAGTACTCAAATATAGCTTCTTTGATTTTTCTCTCACTGCTGTATTTTTGGGTATATTTTTTTAATATCATGTT
>CAMBTK010000045.1 GCA_945870785.1 Sulfurimonas crateris | reverse complement strand
TGTATGCAGAAGTATCTTGATAATGGCTTGATATTCTCTTATCTGTCATACACCAGCATTGAGATGCAAAGCGAATTTTTATCAAAAGAGAAAGTTTATTATGCTCCTGTTATAAAAAACGAACCAACCATAAAGAGAAAGAAAATTCGTATAGCTCTTCTTATGCCATATAAAACGATTGGCAGATACGCAGCCTCAACTACAAATGCCTCATTTGCTTATCTAATCTCAAAAGAGTCTCCATTTGAACTCAAAAGCTATAAGATAGAAGATGAGAGTTATGAAGAGATATTTAAAGCGTTAAATAAAATAAAAGATGATGGCTTTGAGTATGTGATTGCGCCTATGACACAAGTTGGAGAGAAAGTTATCTCAAAAATAAATCCAAGCATCAATATCTATTTTCCTACAATCAACAAAAAAGATACACAAAATTCATCTAGCTATCTCTACTATGGTGGTATTGACTATAGAGCGCAGATAGATATGCTACTGAAATTCTCATCTTCACCGCTTGTAATCTTCTATGATAACTCAGAAGTAGCGCAGCAGTTATCACTCTATGAAGAGTTTTCGTATAAACAAAATGCTCAAAGAAGCGTTATCAAGTTTGAAATTCCTCAAAAGATAACAAACCTAGAGAAACAGATAAAAGATAACTCAAGAATCTCTGGCGGCTCTTTCTTCTTAAATACACCAATTGTTAAAAGCGGAATGATAATGTCACAATTAACGCTTTACGATACAAGTGTAACAAATATCCTCTCAACTCAAGCAAACTACAACCCTCTTCTTCTCTCTATGACGCAATACAGAGATAGAAAAGAGATGATAATAGCAAACTCAATAACTATAAACGATGATCTTCTAGTTGAAACAAACTCAATTTTACAAAATGACATAGTTTATGATTGGATAAACTACACAACAACCGTCGGTATGGACTACTTCTCTCATCTCATCAACAATGAAAAGCGAAGTTACGATATAGAGATAAAATCAAATCAGATGATATATCCTATAAAACTATTTCAACCATCAGTATCAAGATTTATACCCTATAATTAACGCTAAAATATAAGCTATCAAGGAAGAGATTACGTGCAAACAAATGAAACAAATAGCTTAGAGATTTGTACAAAATTTATTCTTGGCTTTTTCTTTGGAGAAGTTGAGTACTCCACTATAGCTCTTTTAAAAGATAATTCAAAAGATGCCTTTGATATAGAAGACGCAATAGAAGTGTTTAAAAATTATCAACTCTCATCAACAATCAGAGAGATGTATGTAAAAGATATACCCGCTCATTTCTTGCCATCTATAATCATTTCTCCAGCAGATGAAGCTCTGGTTTTACTTGAGATTAAAGCAGATAATGCGATAGTTTTAAATCCAATCAAAAACACGCAAGAGGAGATTCCTCTAAAGAATTTCAAAAAAAACTCTAAAATTTTACTAATTTTTAGAAGTAAAAACGAAGAAGAATTTTTAGAATCAAAGAGTTCTAAAACTTGGTTTAGCACTCCGCTTAGGGCTAGTTGGAGAACTTATGTTGAAGTTGGCATACTGACTCTTTTTATAAATATTTTTGCTCTTGCAATTCCTCTTTTTGTTATGAGCACATACGATAGAGTAATCCCAAACAAGGCCTACGCAACGCTTTTTGTTCTTGCTCTTGGCGCTTTGATAATTCTTATATTCGACATAATTTTAAAATATGCCAGAAACCATATACTAGAAGATTTCTCAAAAAAAATAGGGCTTTTTTGGGAAGAAGAGTTGATGCGAAAGATGATTCTTGCAAATGCGCATTTTGACCATTTTACAACTGGCACAAAAGCAAATCTCTTCAAAGAGCTACATCATGTTAGAGATTTCTTCACTATACGCTCATTGATGCAAGTGATTGACCTACCATTCTTCTTCATTGCTCTGCTAGTGATATATATAATATCGCCAACTATGGCGGCTGTTCCTTTCATTTTTTCTATTTTAATTATAGGTTTTAATATACTTATGCAGCTACCAATAGCAAAACTAGGTGCAAACAACTCACAAAATATTCAATCTAAAAACAACTTTATTTTTGAATCCATTCAAGGAACAGAAGCTATCAAAGCCTCAAACGCACTCTCAAGCAGGATGTTTTTATGGAAAAGTATTGTTTCATTTACGGATAGCATCAGTATGAGAATGCAGTCTCTACATATGCTATCTATGAATATTTCACAATTTATGGTTCAGCTCGTTGTCATCAGCGTTGTTGTTGTTGGTGTTTTTGAGATAGCTGACCAAAAACTCTCTATTGGCGGATTAATTGCTATAACAATTTTAGCAAGTCGTGCGATAGTTCCTATCGTTAATCTCTCAGGAATTTTAATCAGACTCAAAGAGATTGGAGAATCAGTAAACAGAATAGATGAGTTTCTATCTCTGCCTTGTGAAAATATCTCTGCTGCCGAGGCTGGACTTGGAAAAATTGATGGAAAAATTGAGTTTAAAAACGTAAGTTATAAATTTCAAAACAGCAAATATAACTCTTTGCAAAATGTATCATTTACGCTTCAAGCTGGAGAAAAAGTAGGAATCATAGGACAAACTGGTGCTGGAAAGAGCACGATTGCAAAACTTATCTTAAAAACCATCTCTCCATCTGAGGGTTCAATCTACCTTGACAATCACGAACTATCAACTCTTCATCCAGTAGAAGTAAGAGAAAACATAGGCATCATGCCTCAGGACCCTTTCTTGTTTAATGGCTCCATAAAAGAAAATATTGGACTTTTTAAACCTATCAGCAAAGCTAAAATGATGGAAATTTTAAAAACAACAGGTCTAGAAGAGTTAATAAAAAAGGCTGGAAAAGGAGATGGTCTGCAAGTTGGAGAGCGTGGCTCAAACTTATCTGTTGGGCAAAGACACTTAGTTGCACTTGCAAGAGCTTTAGTAAACAACCCTTCTATCTTGATTTTGGATGAGCCAACAACTGGGCTAGATATTGGGCTTGAAAAGAGAGTTATAGAAAAACTAAAATCAAATCTTAATCTCAAACAGACTCTTTTGGTTATCACACACAGAATGGCGGCTCTTGAGTTAGTTGATAGACTTATAGTTATAGATGATGGCAAAATAGTTGCCGATGGTCCAAAAGATAGAGTTTTACAACTACTTAACTCTCCTAAAAAGGGTGAAATATGAACTATATGTACACCCAAAAACAGAGCTGGAACTATCGCATAGTAACTATTCCAATCATTGCTTTTACGACTATCTTTTTTATCTGGGCATATTTTGCTGAGATTGATGAGAGCGTTAAGGGAAGCGGAAAAGTTATACCCTCTGGGCAAACTCGCTTAATACAGCATTTAGAGGGTGGTATAATCACCCACATTTTAGTAAATGAGGGAGATACTGTTCAAGAGGGGGACGTTTTATTTCGTATAGAAAACCAATATTTTATCTCTGAAAAAAAAGAAAACAGCATAAAACTTATAGCCCTTAGAGCAAAACTTATTCGCATTGACGCACTTCTTAATAATATAGAAACACCAATATTTGACAAAGAGATGTTTGCAAGTATCCCACAAATTATTCAAAATGAAAAAGAGGTTTTTCGTGAACAAAAAAATAAGTATAGTTCCCAAATCTCTGTTTTAAATAGCCAGTTGCAACAAAAAGATGCTGACTTAAAAGAGCTGCAAGTTCGTTTGGAAAACTTAACATTAGAGTACAACCTAACTCTTGAAAATATGAAAATACAAGAAGAATTGGTCAATAAAAAGATCATCTCAAGAGAGAAATTTCTTCAACATCAATCTACAAAACAGAAAATTTATACACAATTACAAGAAGCTAAGTTTAAAATTCCCGTTGTAAATCGAGAGATTGAAGAGTGGAAAAAGAAGATAGAGGGGAAAAACTTTGAGATTAGAACTGAGCTTCTTGAAGAAAACAGTGAGATTCAAGTAGAGATTCAAAAACTTCAAGAAGCCATCAAAACGCATATAGATAGAGATAAACGTATGGATGTACTTAGCCCAACAAAGGGAATAATAAACAAAATTTATTATAACACCATCGGCGGAATTGTTAGGTCTGGCGAAACTATCGCAGAAGTATCTCCGATTGATGATGATCTTATGATTGAGGCAAAGATAAACTCTTCAGATAGAGCTTACATTCACCCAAAACAAGATGTTTCTATCGAGATAACTGCCTATGATTACTCAAAATATGGTCTGCTTGATGGAAAGCTCATCAGTATCTCTCCAGATAGTACAACTGATGAACTTGGAAACAGCTACTACACTATAAAAGTAAGAGCAAACGACTACAATTTTGATGAAAATTCACCTATTCTTATAGGAATGTCAGCTAATGTAAATATATTGACAGGAAAGAGAACTGTTCTATATTATCTCCTAAAGCCCATAAAAAGCATCAAATATAAGGCATTAAAGGAACATTAATATTTAATATTATAGACTCACAGACTTTATATACAGGGAACAATTATGTTTGGTTTTATTAAAACACTGCAACAGTTTATTAGGAAACTAAAAAACAATAAAAGAGTATGGTTTACAACAATTTTTATTTTTGCAACAATTGGTGTTATTTTATCAACATATATGCTAATACTTACAACTTCAAAGACATCAAACAAAGTATATGAAACTCAAACAAGAGCTTATGAGCTTCACTTAAAAAGCCTAGAGAGCTTAACAGAGACAAAACTTCACCAGATTGCCTTAGCCCTCTCACATAACAAAGAGATTATTACCGCTCTTTTTGCAAACGATAAAGCAACTTTAGAGCAGATAGAAAATGAGTTTAACTCAGAGATAAAAGAGGAAGAGAAAAATTCACTTCTTATAAAAATACACCCTACATCAAATCAAAATGAGATACTCAGAAACTCTCTCATGTCAACTCTTCAGACAAAAAACAATATTTTTGGCCCAGAAGTAATCTACAATGGAATTTTTTATATTTTTCTTATGCCAATCATAAAAGATGAAAAAGTTGTTGGAATAATTGAAGTTAGACAGAGTATTTATGCGTTGATGGATAGCTTTAACAGGCTAAAACAAGAGCAGGTATTTTTGCTAGACTCAAAAATGCTCCCTCTATTGTCAATTCAAAACAGAGAAGGTCTCTATCTGCAAGTTGGCAAAAATTATCTTGTTAACTCTAAGCTCTATGACTCATCAACTCTAGGGTATCTTGATAGTGTAGATTTCATATCTTTACAAAAAATTATCTCAGGCGATTATATTGTCACAAAAGATTTATATCTAAATGGCGTAGTTGTAAGGGATACAAACGGGGTTGACATTGGTCTTATCCTTATGGGACAAAAAGTTAGTCAAGATGGCAGTTTTATAGATATGTCTAAAAATATGACAAATCAAGTAGTAATGATAGCACTTGGACTTATTGTCTCTTTGCTTCTTTTTCTATTTTAAGGCTATTAAATGAGAAGATTAAAAATACTTAGAGTATATGCAATTTTATGGCTATTTATATTTTTTATTGTCTTTAACAATTTTGAAATGCTATATGGGTTTTTTCTCTCAACAATTGCTTTTAACGTATCAGTTATGACTGTACTTGGTATTGGTCTGATGATTATAATGAAAGCATCAATCGACTTAGTTATGCTCACAGGTACTTTTGCAGTAATTAGATATAAAAAAGACGATACATTAGAGTTTTATCTAAGTGGTATAGATAAAATATTTCCAGAAAATGTAGCAAAAATGTTTTCAAAAAGAGCTTCCCATCACAATGTATATTTTACGCATACAGAAGCAAATGATGTAGTAGAGTGGCTTCAAGAAAAATTCATAAATCAAAAAAGTTATGTTGGTTTTTTTGTAAGTATGTGTCTAATGATTGGTCTTCTTGGAACGTTTACTGGGCTTCTTGCGGCACTAAATGAGATGGGAGCAATTGTACTATCTCTAAAAGGCGATGTAAATATCGGTGAAATTATGAAGCGACTAAACAACCCTATTGTTGGTATGTCTGTTGGTTTTGGCTCATCTCTCTTTGGAGTTGCTGCTGCGATTATCCTAAGCATCAAGGGTTATATTTTAGAGAAAAATCAAGCAAATTTTATAGAAGATGTTCAAGACTGGATAAACTCTCTAATCATAGAGAGCGCAACAACTAGCGAAGATGGAGTCGTGTCTGGTGGTGGGTCTATGTCTCAAATGATGGATGTTTTTACAGAAAAAATGAGCAGTTTTACAGAAAACATGGACAAATCAAACAAATCAAATGAAGCTATGTTAAAAATACTTCTACAAAGTATGGATGGCGAATCAAAATCAGCAAAAGATATGATGGTAGCACTTGAAAAAATTGCCAATGGAACAAAAGATTTAAATATAAATCAGTATCAAAGCTCAAAAGCACTTGTGGAAACTATTCAAGACCTCTCTACTGCAACAATGAGTTCAAACAGAAACTTAAAATCTATACTAGAGTTACAAGAAAAAAACAATCAGATACTAGAAGAACTACTCAAGAATTCAAGGCTCAAATAGATGGCAAGAAAGCATTTAGAACCTTTCAATCCTTGGCCTGGATTTGTTGACCTTTTCGCATCGGTCATCATGGTTGTTCTAATCTTTATGCTTGTTCTAATCGTAAACATAACTTACTACGCACAATTCAAATACAAACTCTCATACACAGGTTCAGCCGCTGTTCAAGAGCTATCAAATGAACCTATAATAAATAAAGAGGCTATTTTAGAAGAAGCACCACAGATACAAGAAAATAACTCTATAAAAGATTTACAAGCCGTCGCTGGTATGGACTTGACAGTTTCTGATAACAATCTCACAAGACAAGAGAACATAATCTATGATGAGTGGATGCTAATAAAATATCATAATAAAGAGATAATTCTAGATCAGCAAACTGTAAAAGATGTAGCCTCATTTTTAGAAAAAGTAAAAATAAAATTTCCTAAACATTACATCTCTATATTTACAGCGGAGCCAAAAAATCAAGTTAGTGCATCAATATCTAAGCAAATTGCTCTCTCAAGAGCGCTAAACATTAGAAATCTTATCCGTTCAAAAAATTACAAAGATGATGATGTTATTGTTAGGCTAAAAGATAAGATTCCAGATGCACAAAGTGTAGATTATGATTCTGGATATGGAATCATTATGGTAAATACAAAAAAATGATAGTTTATGAAAATATGAAAAAAAATACCCTACTATTTTTAAAAATTAGTTTTATAACTCTTTTTTTAAGTGCAAATTTAAATGCTAAAGAGCCTGATGCTGGATATAATTTAAATATTTTTTCAAAAGATTTAAGCCCTTCTACTGCAGAAAACAAGCCTCAAGAAACTAAAAATACTCAAGACACAAATGAAACAAACGTAAAAATTGAACTTATTGACGCTGTTTTACAAGCTGTCTCTATTAGCTACAAGGTTAAAGCCTCTAGAGAAAAAATGATACAAGCAAAACACAATATCGATATAGCATATGGCAGCTATCTACCTTCACTTGACGCTACCTATACAAAAATAAGAACGCAAGAGAGACCAGGAAACTTAACTCCTGAACAAGTTTACGCAAGCTCAAAATACTTTGATGATGAAAAATACGCACTTACTCTCTCTCAAAACATATATGCAGGTGGAGAAACACAAAATGATATACAAAGACTAAAAGCACTCTACTCTGTTGCAAGAACTGATTTTGAGAGACTTTTAGAAGATGAGATAACAAAAGCAATAACGTCTTATATCGATGTTGTCTTTACAAAAGACTCAGTAGAAGCAAATAAAAAAAATATGGAAGCTCTTGAGACTATATTTGAAATAGTAAATGCAAAATACGAAGCAGGTGCCCTATCTATTGGTGAATTAAGTAGTATAGAGGCAAGTGTATCAAATGCAAAATCACAACTCTCAAAAACAAATTCAAAATACAATAACGCACTTGAATATTATAAATTTATAACTGGCGAACTCTTTAAAAACACTACTCCTTATGAGAAAATAGTTCATGTTGATGTTACTCCGCTAGAGAGTGTTTTAGAGAGTATTCCAGAGAAAAATAGTGCGATTAAGAGCTATAACTACTCAATACTGAGCAAAAAATTTAATCTCAAAAAGAACGAGGCTGCATTTAAACCTAAAGTTGACCTTGTCTTAGCAGCAGAAAAAGTATCCGATCAAGAAAACTTTGAAAAAGTAGAAGATAGCTATATCGCAAAGATACTTGTTAGTTACAATATTTTTAATGGAAACAAAGATAAAAATACATACTTAAAAAACTTCTCATCTATACAAGAAGTTACATTTGAAAAAGAAGCAGAGATGCAGAAGATAAAATGGGAACTTGAAAAACTATACACATCTATAACATCTCTACAAGAAAATCTCTCAAATGTAGAAAATGAAGTTGATTCTTCTAGAAAAATGGTAAGTTCATATTGGGAAAGTTTTAGAAATGGTGAGCAAGATTTGCACGTACTACTTCAAGGGCAAAGACAGCTAAATGCTGCGGAATTAGCACTTGTTCAAAGCCAACAAGACACTATGAAAGACTATTTTTCAATCCTAAAACACTCAGGCGGCCTTTTAGCATATTTTAAAATTGATACTAATGAAGCAAATTTTATAGATATGGCAAAAGCTTCATACAGAGCGCAATACAAACCAGAAACAAAAAACTCTCCACTGCCTAAAAAAGCTCCAATAAGCAAAGATGATATAAATGCCACTGAGATTGCAAAGATTGCACATACTCCTAAAGAGAGTGAAAAAGAGCTCACGCAACTGCTCTCGTTCCATGAGAAGTTCTTAATTGAAAGTCCAGATAAATTTACAATAGTTTTAGATGGATTTGCGACTCCGCTTGAAGCGCTAGAGAAAATTTCTGAGCTAAACATCTCTAAAGAGTCATTTATATATGAACATTTTGAAGATAAAAAAATAAAAACAAAAATAGCATTTGGTATCTTTGACCTTAGTGAAGATGCGAACACCTCATTAAAGAAAAAACTCTCAAATGAGCCACAAAACAGAGTAGAAATCTCAAATGTAAAAGAAGTACAAGATGAGTTTAAAGAGTTCTCGACACTCTTTTTCATTGATGCAAACAATATACCAAAAGTTATTCTTCCGCCAAAAGTAGAAAAAGTTCCTGAAGCGCCTTTTGAGACTGACCTTGCATTTAAAGATAGATTTGTAAACGCTCCTAAAGATTTTTTCACTATAAATATAACAACAACCTCTTCTATAGACTCGGCGGCGAAACTAGTAAAAGAAGAGGATATAGCGCTAGAGAGTTTTGTTTTTAAATTTGGTAAAAATGGTGAGTGGTATAAACTTATGTATGGCATTTATCCAACTTATGAAGAGGCAAAAACTGCATTAGAATCTCTTAAAAAACTAGGCACTGCTTATCTGCCTGTAATAGAGAAAATATCTCAAAAGCAAGAGTTATATAAAAGGTTTAATGAAAAATGAAAAAGTTTCTTTTTTTCATCCTTCTTATAGCTCTCTCTATTTTTAGCAGTGGTTATTTTTACTACTTTTCTTTAGTTAAAGAAGAAACCTTTAAAAAAGAGTCTTCCCTAGAAGCTATGAAAAAAGAGTTGCTAGAGTCTGCACATGAGAGTATTACATCAAAAAATCTTTTTTTATTTGAAAAAATAGTTACAAACCTTCAACAAAGAAGTAATTTAAGAAACGTTAATATTAAACTAAAAAAATACTATTTAAATGATGAGTTACTTCTAAAAAGCGTTGCTTCAATTGATGCTTCTTGGAGCATAATTGAAGTATCAATGGATGCTATGCAAGGTGTAATTGAGTATATGCCAGATGGCGGTTACGAGATTTTAGTAAATGATAAAGAAAATCTTGCCTCAAATATAACAATTAAATTTCAAGTAGAAAAAGATTCTACAATTAAAGAGTTTCTTTATATATATGCAACACAAAAAGAGATTAAATCAAATCAAAGCGCAATAGAACTTAAAAATATAAAATATGAAGATAATGACTTTGTTCTTGAGTATGATTATGCTGATATGGTTATAAATAAAGAAGATATAGCTGAAAAAACATACTTGTTTTTGATAAATATTTTATTTATCACTATCTCTCTTCTTGTTTTATTTATCTTAATTTACAACTATATCATCCGCCCTAAATTTATAAAAACCATAGATTCACTAAATATATATATAAAAAATACACTTGATGGAAAAATCATAAAAGAGCTCTCTGTATCAAAAGAGCTCTCAAATGAGTTTGGAGTGTTAAACGAAAACATTATGAACATAGCAAAGAATTACTTGAGCCTATCTAACGAGTTAGCCATCAGTAAAGATATTATTTATCAAAAAGAGAGAACTGACGAACTAACAGGATTGCCAAACAAAAAATCTTTTGAAAATGACCTCAAGTATATGTTTATCGCAAATAAAAGTGGCTTTATTATCCAGTTAAAAATAGACAAAATAGGTTTATTTACAAATAACTATGGGCCAGAAATTGTAGATACTTTGATTGAAGATTTTTCACATTTAATCAAAAACTTCTTAGATACTAACCCAAAGTATGATGGGGTTATTTATCGCTTTTTTGGTGCTGAGTTTGCTATGATTATCTATGATGTTAACTCTCAAGAGATAGAAGATATGCTAATAGACATTATAAAAATAACTGAGAGCCTTAGTCATAAGTACTACTTTTTTGATAATAGAGTCTACTATGGTGCAACACCATTTGATAACTATGGTACAATCGAGTCAATTCTACAAAGTACAAGAGACACTTACGAGAGTGCCATCAAAGAGAAATCAAAGTACTACTTTATAGCAGATGAGAAAAATCAACAAGAGCTAAATAACAAGCTCGAACACACGGTAAAAGACATTATCTCTCGCAAAGATTTTGTATTACAGTACCTGTATGATACTTATGATTTTCACTCATCGCCTCAGTTACTTATGCAAGAAGTCTCTCCACTTATCATTGACAGTTTAACTTTTGAGAGTATTCCTAGTAGTAAATTTTTATCTGTTGCAGAAAAACTCGGCTTTATCAGTGATTTTGACAAGGCTCTTATAGAAAAAGTACTTGAGCAGATAGAGTTTGGTGAACTTACACATAAAATCTCCATACCACTATCCGTTACATCACTCTCAAATCAACTCTTTTTATCTTGGCTTGAAGAGGCTCTGAAGTCAACTCCTTATAGAGAAAATCTTATCTTTGTTGCTCATAGTTATAGTATTGTTAGTAACTATAATAAGTTTGTCTCTTTTTGTAGTTTTCTTAAAAAGAATGAGCTTGAATTTATGATAAAGCAGTATCATATATCTGATTTGGAACTAGAAAAGCTCTTGCCTCTCTATCCTACTTATCTAAGATTAGAGAGAGCCTACTGTCAAGATTTTAAAAGAGATAGTTCAAAACAGCACATCGTAAAACAGATTGTTCTCTTTTGTGATGAAAATGGGATCAAGGTTCTTGGGGACTCTGTTAAAAATGAGCAGGACTATTTGGCATTTGAAATGCTTGGATTATATGGAACAAGCAGATAAGGAGCTTTTATGAAAAAACATCTATATCTTTTACTACTTTGTCTCTTTTTAAATGTATCACTTTTTTCTAATGATGATTTAAATGTTTCTGCAAAAATATATCAAAAAATTGATGAGCAAAAAATTTTTAACATTATAAAAAAGATATATAGAGAAGAATCTACGGAGTATATAATCGATACTACGTGGGATAAACTTCATATAATGGAACGCTCAACAAATGCTTTTTTAACGATTGGTATGCAGGTTGATAATATTATTTTATCGGTTGTACCGACAGAAGATAAAAACAAAACTCAAATGCACCTAGAGATTTTTACAATGATAGAAGATGAAAAAACTCTTACACCGCCAGACTCTCTGGCTCATAAGATTTTTTGGAACCGTATCGATTATGCTCTTGGTTTGGATGAAAATTGGCTCTATTGTGATAAAAATTTTGATTCAATCTTGCATGTTGCATATCCATATTGTGATATAAAAAAAGATGAACTTCTACCATGATAAAAAGATACGCTCTCGTACTGCTTCTTCTATTTTTATCTTTAAATGCAAACGATACTTTAGCGCCAAAAATTACTGCTTTTTTAAAACAAGCCGATAAAGGAGACATAAATGCTATGTACAACCTTGGTTTTTGCTATTTCTATGGATTAGATACAAAACAAGATTATAAAAATGCTCTTGTGTGGTACAAAAAAGCTTCTGAAGCTGGTCATCTTGAAGCTACAAACAACATCGGTTATATGTATGAAAATGGTTTTGGTCTGATTAAAGATAAAACATTGGCTCTAAAGCATTATAAAAAAGCAGCAGATGGCGGACTTGTTATAGCAAAGCTAAATATTGGGCTTTTTTATGAAAAAGACCCTACAACACAAAACATGAAACAAGCATTTTTTTGGTACAAAAAGGCTGCTGAGGGTGGAAATAAGGTAGCACAAAACAACCTTGCAAAGCTCTACTATAACGGAGTTGGAACTTCTACTGATTATCAAAGAGCGTTTTTTTGGTTTCAAGAAGCTGCTTGGCAAGAAGATCCTCTAGCCCAATACAATCTAGCTATGATGTACTTCTCATCTGAACATGTCTCTTATGATAGAGATAAGATACTATTTTGGTTAGAAAAAGCCGCTCTTAATGGAAGCGTACATGCACAAACAAAGCTTGGAGATTTTTACGCTCAAGGAGAAGTTGCTCCAAAAGATTTAAAAATTGCTTTTGACTACTACATAAGAGCGGCTACACAAAACTACCCAAAGGCAATGTTTCAAGTTGGCGTATTTTACTTTTATGGGCATGGAGTAGCAAGAGACATTTTAAAAGCCAAAGAGTGGATTTTAAAAGCTACTAAAACTGGCTACGAAGATGCTATATTGTTTCAAAAACGAAACAATATCTAATCTAACTCTTCTTGCATTTTTCTTATGATACCCTCGAACTCTTCTGGTTTTAAGTTGTATTGTTTTGCATACTCTAGTGCGGCTTGAATAGACTCTTCTTTAAAGGGAGAGACGATATTGCAAACAAGATTAACAGCATGTATGATGTGACTTACTTCTAAACTGTTGTTATCTGCATTTAGAGGCTCATCTACATACTTTATATCATCAATTAACTCTTGAGACAACCCCCACTTCTGAAATATAGCAGCTGTAATCAACGATGTAGATGAGTCAAGATACTTTCTCTCAACTTCACAGATATTTATACTATCTTTTACCTCTTCATAAAACTGCTCACTAAGACCCTTCTCTTTTAAAATTCTAGCAATTACAAATTTACCTGTTTCTAGTAAAAATGTTGGAAGCATAAGTCTCTCTTTTAAATCTGGGTTTAAAACATTTGCCCATCTTGTAGCTAGCATTACCGCCCTACTCGCAGTACTTAAAAATGCATCAGAGTTCGCACCGTATGGTTCAAGAGAAGTCTCAACAAGGTTTTTTATAGCACTACCAAGAGCTACTGAAATAGTAAAATTTACACCCATCAAACTCACAGCCATTTGTGATGTCTCTATCTTTTTTTTAAACCCAAACATCGGCGAGTTTGATACTTTTAGTAAAGTTGAAAATATAAGAGGATCACCACCTACTATCTTTGCAAGTTCCGCTGGACTTTTGTCCTCTTTTCTCTTAAATGTATCTATCTGTATAACCGTTTGTGGTAAAGGCGGTAAAGAGTCTATCTG
>CAMBTK010000044.1 GCA_945870785.1 Sulfurimonas crateris | reverse complement strand
TCTGTTTTTATGGTGTGTGATAAGGAGTATTTTCTCTTAAGATGAAGTGCTAGTTTATCCTCACTGAGGAGTTCTAGCACTTGATTTTTTATGTTTTGGGGATAGTTATGTATATATTTTAGAGAATCCAAACTGAGAACTTTTTACCTTTTATTTTTCCACTCTTTAGCTTATCGTGTGCTTCATCTATCTTAGAGGCTTCTATGGCTACATAGCTCTGTCTGTCGTAAATATCTATCTTGCCGATTGAACTGCCACTAAGTCCCGCTTCACCTGTAAGTGCGCCTAAAATATCTCCTGCACGAACTTTATCTTTTTTGCCACCCTCAATTACAAGAGTGATGTTTTGAGGCTTCATAACAAAACCACTAACAGTTTTTAGTGTTTTACTTGATTCAAAGATACGATTGTCATTTTTATACTCATCAACTTTTTCTTCCTCATAAGCACTATAAAGCGTAAATGCCAAGCCTTCAGCTCCAGCTCTTGCCGTCCTGCCTATGCGGTGAGTATATGTTTCAAGAGAGTGAGGCAGGTCATAGTTTATAACCATAGAGAGCTCTTTTATGTCAAGACCGCGTGCAGCAACATCAGTTGCTACTAACACTGGGCAACTTTTGTTAGCAAACTGAACTAACACATCGTTTCTATCATACTGCTCTAAATCACCATGAATTGCCAACGCATCGATTTTACTCTCTTGAAGTCTTTTTGCTATCTCATCCACTTCTACTTTTGTGTTAGCAAAGATAATCACATTTTGAGGTCTGAAATTGCTCAAAATATCTATAACGGTTTTGATTTTATCTGCGTTATTTACCTCATAAAATCGTTCCTCTATCTTGTTGGCGATTTCAGTTGAAGTTGTCTTTACATGTATGGCACCATTTTGTATAGACTTGCTTATGTCTAAAATCTCATCCGTATAGGTCGCTGAGAAAAGAAGCGTTTGTCTATTTAGAGGAACAAACTCTAAAACCTCATTTATCTCCTCACTAAAGCCCATATCAAGCATTCTATCGGCTTCATCTAACACTAGCGTATCAACATCTTCAAGAGATAAACTATCTTTTTTCAGATGCTTTAAAATTCTCCCTGGGGTACCAACTATGATATGCGCACCATGTCTGAGTGAGCCGAGTTGTGGGCCAAATGCCACGCCTCCGCATAGTGTTAGTATCTTTATATTGTGTGAAAATTTAGCAAGGACTCTTAGCTCACGCGCCACTTGGTCTGAGAGCTCACGAGTTGGACATAAGATAAGAGCTTGGACTCTGAACTTTTTTACTTGAAGCTTATGAAGTAATCCTATTCCAAATGCGGCTGTTTTACCACTTCCAGTTTTTGCCTGTGCTATAACATCTTTGCCATCAAGTATAAAAGGCAGAGCCTGTTCTTGAATATCGCTCATCTCTTTATAACCAATTTCACTAAGGTTATGAAGCATCTCTTTAGTTAATGGTAAGTTTGAGAACTCTTTGTTGTTGTTCAATATATCTCCAATATTTTAATATTCATCTTCAAAAATCTTTATCTCTCTCATACTCTGAAGTATCAAGTCATTAAAAACTGCCTCTTTAAGTTTGTATTTTTTCTCAAACATACAAACTTTTTCTATATTGAAAAGCTCTATATCTTTTACGAGTGCGATTATTTCTCCAAGCATACCACTCTCGTGTAACAGAGCATCTTTGACTACATCATCCACATTTAAACTATCTAAAATATCTTCTAAACTCTTCTCACACACACTATCCATCAACGACAATACAGCTACAAAATAGGCTTGTCCAAGCATGTTGCTTCTTGCGTCTGGCTCAATTTGCTTTAAAATCATTTTCATTAACTTTGTACGATGCTCTACCATAAGCACCAATGGCGATACTTGAGTATTTTTTGAGACCGCTTTTGCATATATCATAAACATCAGCCACTGAGCCAAAGTGGTTCTGCCGATCAAAATCAAAACATGATGGATAGTTGATATTTTATGCGATATATTAAAAATTCCAGAGTTTATATATCTAATGAGCTGAATACTTAGTGCGTGATTTCTCTCAAACTCGGCAGTTATCTCATCGATATTTGTATCTTCCATAAGCAGTTTATATAACTTTAAAACATCTGCTTGTGTAGAGTCATACTTCTCGCTTTTAAAGATTTTTGGCTTAGAGAAGAAATAGCCTTGAAAAAAATCACACCCCAAACTCTGCGCTAAAAGATACTTCTCTTCGTCCTCGATCTTTGTACCAACGATTACTATATTTTTTGCTTTGATAGCTTTTAGTATCTCTTTTGTCTCTTCTTTTTGGATAAAAGGCGAATGCATATTTATCTTAAGATATGAGATTTCACTCCATACATTTTTATACTTATCAAAGGCAGAAGCATCGACACTAAACTCATCTAAAGCCAAGACAAAACCCTTAGCGCTTAACTGTTCTAGCCTCTCTATAACTCTCTCATTTATGCTTACATCCTCAAGCAAAGAGAATATAAAAAATTGATTTGGAATAGTAAAAATTATATCGCTTAGAAGAAATTTCTCACCGATTTTTACAAATGCTCTTCGTCCGCCTAGAATCTCGTTTGTTCCTAGTTTGTTTAAGATTGTGCTGATTATCGTAGCTGATCTATAGTCATTTTGTGCGTAAGAGTCTGCTTTTTTATTCTCTGAATAGAGAACTTCATATGAGTCAAGATTGCCATTTTCATCAAGAATAGGTTGGCGTCCCAAATAGATATTTTCCATCATATGCCCCGCTTTACAAAAAGTAGATTATAGTATCTTTTTGCTACAATAAGCCAATAATTTGGAGAGTATTGAAAATGTTTGAAGCCCTTTATGTTGGAGTTGGTTTGCTTTTTGGAGCTGGAGGCATCTGGCTTGTCGTCATAAAAAATCTAAAAAATCAACTAAGTATTGAAAGAGAAAAAGCAGCCGCTCTTTTAAATGAAAATGCTGTTTTAAAAGAGCGAATCAGCGGTATAAATGATAAAAATGAAGAGAAATTTATACTGCTTGAGCAAAACAAAGAGCAGATGAGACTTGAGTTTAAAGAACTTGCCCAAACAATTTTAGAAAATAACTCGCAAAAATTCTCACTCCAAAATCAAGAAAATCTCTCAAAGATGATAGCTCCCATGAGAGAGCAGTTTAGCGAATTTAAAAAGCAGATTGATGATGTTTACATAAAAGAGGCGAAAGACCGCTCAATGCTTCAAGCAGAGATTAGAAGCATCAAAGAGATAAATCATCAGATGAGCAAAGATGCACAAAACCTCACAAAAGCCCTAAAAGGCGAGAGTAAAAAGCAAGGTGTTTGGGGAGAGATGGTTTTAGAGAGCGTTCTTGAGCACTCTGGCCTTCGAGCTGGTGTTGAGTATGAGCGTGAAGTAACACTTGAACATGAGCACAACCAAAGCCGTTACCGCCCAGATGTAATTGTGCATCTTCCTGATGGCAGAGATATTATCATAGATGCTAAAACATCGCTTGTTGCGTATGAGCACTATTCTTCTGCTGAAGATGATGAGCATAAAGAGAGGTTTATAAATGAACATATAATCTCTATCAAAAAGCATATCAAAGAGCTTAGCGAGAAGGATTATGCGAACTTAAAAGGGATAAAAACACTTGATTTTGTCTTTATGTTTGTACCTATCGAGAGCGCTTTGCTTATGGCTATGGAGCATGATAGCACTCTCTTTGACCACGCATTTAAAAAGAGTGTTATCCTAGTTGGACCAACTACTCTTATGGTTTCACTACGAGCCGTTGAGAATAGCTGGAGATACGAAAAACAGCAAAAAAATGCCCAAGAGATAGCAAGGCGAGCTGGTATGCTCTTTGATAAGTTTTCAGGTTTTGTAGAGAGTATTGAGAAGCTTGGAAAACAGATAACAACTGTTCAAAAGACATATGATGAGACTTTCTCAAAACTTCATACGGGCTCAGGAAGCATAACAAGTCAGTTTCAAAAACTAGAATCCCTTGGTGCTCAAAGCTCTAAAGTTTTACCAAAATCCCTCACCGATGCAAGTGAAGATTAATATTAAAAAAAGGATGCAACCATGAAAGAAGAAGAAATTTTAGGCGATACAGTTGAGTATTTGGATGAGGAGTTGCAAAAAGCAATTGGAGCAGTTGAAAATATAGCAGCAAAAGTTTATGAGGGCACTATGGATGCTTATGAAGGCTTTATGGAGACGGAAAAATACAACAAAACCATAGTTGAAATAGGAAAAAAACTAAAGGAAAAAGGGATAGATATAACTAAAATATCAGAGTATCAGTAAGAATCTACTCTTTTTTAGTTACCTTATATATAAAGCTAAAAACCTCCGCAACTGCCTTGTATAGGGCAGTGGGAACCTCTTTGTCCAGCTCTACTTTTGAGAGAAGTTCTATGAGGTCTTCATCTTTTCTTATTGGAAGGTTATGAAGCTCGGCTATCTTGATGATATTCTCAGCACTCTTGCCCTGCCCTTTTGCAACTACGCGAGGTGCCCCCTCTTTTTCTACATCATATCTAAGCGCTGCTGCTTTTTTCATGCTTTTATCTCAAATCCCATATTTATCTCTCTTTGTTCTTGTCCATAAGGAGATGGATTTTTTTTAGTTGCATCAAATATTCGTATCTCTTTAGGTATGATTTGTGCCTCTATAAGCGCACTTCTAAGAGAGGAGATATTTTCTTTTACAATCTCTTTAAAATCTTTGTTATCTGAGTAGATATGAACATTTATCTGATTTTCCTCATAGAGTGCGAGTTTTAATTTTAACTCGCCATACTCTTTGAGCTTCAAATCTATATCGCAGTAAAATGCAGAATTTTTATCCTTTTTTATATCTATACTTCCCTCTTCAAGAGCATCCCAAGAGAAGGGAACATAAAGGAGTGATGATGAAGAGAGATGTGAGAGCAGTTGAAAGTAGTCTATCTGAAGAAGGAGCTTGTCTACTTGTTTTGTTATCTCGCTTTGATTTGGATGTGATGCCCTTAGCGCTTCATCTGTAGTTTTGAGTAAAATTGCTTTTAAATCTTTTGAGAGTATATCTTTTACATCTTCATGTGGAAGCAACTTCTGTGCATCTGTAAAGAGTGTGAGTTTTGAGGTTAGCGAGAGAGTCTCTTTTGATAAAAGAGGCTCCGATGTCTGAACTTTGCTATTTATAATATCTGGAGCTTTTTGTATCTCATTTTGTTTTGTCCCCTCTTTTGATTGAGTAAATTCTGGCATCTGCGTTTTACTCTTTATAACTTCTAAACTTTTTTGCGCATCATTTAGTTTTGAGACTATCTCGCCAACCTCTTTTACAATGCCTTTTAAAATAGCCTTCTCATCTTTTGGAGCTTCCAAGAGAGCCATATTTGTGGCATCTTTTAGAGTTGGAGTTGCTAGGAGCTCTCTTATATTTTGTACAACAAGTTTAGCAACTGGGAAAGAACTTTTCTCTATACTTTTTTCGAGCGAGAGCAGAGTATTTTTTAGCTCAACTTGCGGATTTTGTACATTTTTTAGTTTTGACTCTAAAAAAACACCTGAATCTTGGAGTTTTTGCTTCAAAACTTCAGAGCCAATCTCTTTCGTATTTAGAGTAAATTTTTCAAGTGTGCTCTGAATTTTTAGAGGCTCTTTATCGCTCTTTATTGAACTCAGCAAATCTTTAATTGTGGAAGATACATTGCCCAAATCTTTAAGTGTCGGATTGTTTTTTACAAGTGTTAAAAGAGTTTTGTTTGAGTCTGCGTTTTGAGTGCTCTCTTTAAGCAGTGAGGTTATAACTGACTTTAAATCTTTATCTTTACTAAGCATCTCCAACTCTTTAGGAGATGCTTCCCTTAAAACAGTAGCTAACGCCTTGTTAGTAGCTGGTGTCATGATGCCAAGATGCTTATCAAGAGATAGATTAATCATGCTTAAAGTATATCATTTCTCAGGCTCTTTTGTATGTTAATCAAGTATAATTTTAAAAACACTCCAAAGGCTCAATTATGGCAAAACGTCCCTCACTTCTAGAACAATTTCGCTCTTTTTACTTTCAAAACTCTCCAACAGATTTAGAGAGTGCGATAGAGTATTTTGCAGTTTTTGGCGGTATGAGCTGGAGTGTAGATATGTCAAAGAGCCTTGAAGAACTTATAGAGAGCAAGGTTTTAAAAAACTACACCTACATCCACTCAGATATAACTAAAATAACAAAAAGCGATAAGAGTAGCCATGCGATACTCAGTGCCGTTGCTATTGGGGATGGAAGAGTTCACTCTGCACTTAAGAGAGCTAGAGTCTCAAGAGCGGATGGCGAAGAGGCGATAAGAGAGCTTTGTGCAAAAAATCTTCTTAGAGCTGAATTTTCTCTTGAAGCTCCGATAAATTCTGATGAGAAGATTGACGAGAGATTAAACTTCAACACCCCTTTTATGCGCTTTTGGTTTGCCTTTGTCTCGCCATATTTTAAGAGCATAAAAGAGGGAGATTTTAAAGAGGCAAAAGAGAGTTTTGCCAATCGTAAAATTGAACTATATGAACAAACTTTTAAAAAGCTCTCTATCGAAGTTATAAAAAATAGTTTTAAAGATGACCCGATTCTTGAGATAGGCAGTTATTGGGATAGAGAGAGTGAGATAGAGATTTTGGCAAAAACAAAGTCTGGAAAAATCATAGCAGGAGCTAGTCGCTACTCAAATCAAAAAACCAAAAAAACAGCTCTTACGAAGTTATATGAACAGTGCGACATTGCAGAATTAACTCCAAGTATCTCGGTTATCGTCTCAAAGAGTGGCTTTTCAAATGAGCTAAAAGCCCTAAAAGGCGAGAGTTTAAAACTCATAACTCTTAAAAATTTCAAGAGTTTAGTTGAAGATTTAAGCCCTAAAGATTTTATAGAGTGCGAGGGAAAGAGATATTAATAATCTAATCAACCTACTAACCAAAAAAACAGCGTTAAAAAAAGAGCATATAGAAAATATTTTAAAACTTCTTGATGAGGGTGCTACCATCCCTTTTATAGCAAGATACCGCAAAGAGATGACTGGCGGCGCTGATGATGAAGTGCTAAGAGAGTTTGAGACTATCTACATAGCGGCTAAAAAACTCTTGGAGAGAAAAGAGGAGATAAAAAGACTCATTTCAGAGAGAGCAACTCTCACGCAAGAGCTTAGCAAAAGTATAGAAGATGCCGATACTATGAGAGTTTTAGAGGATATTTATCGTCCATATAAAGAGAAGAAAAACTCTCGCGCTGCAACTGCTATACAAAATGGTTTAACACCTCTTGCAAATATTTTAGAGTCTGCAAAACTTAGTGCTGATGAGTTTAAAACAAAAGCAAAAGAGTTTGTAAAAGGTGAGCTCTCATCAGTTGAGGCTGCCATAGATGGCGCAAAAGATATACTAGCAGAGCGTTATGCAGATATGCCTCGTGAACGTGAAGCGATAAGAAATATGATGCTTCGCAGTGGTGTTTTAGAGATAAAAAGAACAAAAACATTTGACGAAAATGGACTCTTTAAAAACTTTGATGGCAAGAGCGAGAGAGTAGCCTACATACCATCTCACCGCTATCTTGCAGTTATGCGAGGAGTAAACGAAAAAGAGTTAAGTGTAAAGATAACCATAGATGTAGAGAAGATAGAAGCAAATATCAAAGAGTACAAAATCCCTCGTAATGCCTCAAGCTCAAAAGAGTATCTCTTTGAAGCCTACAAAGATGGGCTAAAACGTCTTCTTCTGCCTTCACTTGAGAGAGAAGTAAACTCTGAGCTAAAAGAGAGAGCCGACATCTCTGCCATATCTGTTTTTGGCAAAAATCTAAATCAACTCCTCATGACTCCTCCAGTTACAAAAAGAGTCATTTTAGGAGTGGATCCAGCTTTTAGAACTGGGTGCAAACTAGCGGTTGTTGATGAGAACGGGAACTACTTAGAGTCATGCGTTATCTATCCAACAGAGCCTCAAAATGATTATGAAAACTCAAAAAAGAGGGTTTTAGCCTTTAAAGATAAGTACAACATTACAGGTGTAGCTATCGGAAACGGCACAGGCTCACGTGAGACACAAGAGTTTTTTGCACGTCTAAACAAAGACGAGGGTGCAAACTTAAACTACACAGTTGTCTCTGAAGCGGGTGCTTCTGTTTACTCAGCTTCAAAAATAGCCACACAGGAGTATCCAAACCTTGATGTAACTATTAGAGGCGCTATCTCCATAGCTCACAGACTTCAAGACCCAATGGCCGCACTTGTCAAAATTGACCCAAAATCGCTAGGTATCGGGCAGTATCAACACGATGTAGACCAGAAGCTTTTAGAGAAAAAACTAACTGATGTAACGCAAGATTTGGTTAATCGTGTAGGTGTTGATATAAACTCAGCATCTCTCTCGCTCTTATCTTATGTCGCTGGAGTTGGCACAAAAGTTGCGCAAAATATCATCTCTTTTCGAGAAGAGAACGGTTCCTTTAAAACAAAAGAGCAGCTCTTAAAAGTCAAAGGATTGGGCAAGAAAGCTTATGAACAAGCTGTTGGTTTTATCCGCATAAAAAACTCTAAAAATATATTTGACAACAGTGGCATACACCCCGAGAGTTATGAAGTTGCAAAAAAACTTACTGCGCTTGATTTGACAAATATTGACATCCAAGCAAAAGCAAAAGAGCTTCGTGTTGGAGAAGAGACTCTAAGAGACATCATAAAAGAGCTTTGTAAACCTGGATATGACCCAAGAGAAGAGCTTCCACCCATACCTTTTAAAGATGGCATAACAGATATAAAGATGCTACATGTAGGAAGTTTCGTATCAGGCGTTGTTAGAAATATTACTGATTTTGGAGCATTTGTGGACATCGGGCTTAAAAATGATGGGATGATTCATATCTCAAAAATGGCTCCAACAAAAGTATCGCATCCGCTGGAAGTTCTATCGCTAAACCAGTATCTCCCGCAGATAGAAGTAATCTCAATAGATGAAGAAAAAGGAAAAGTCGGACTCTCTCTGGCGTAAACAGACATGAACACTACACTATATTTTTTAAGATCATCCGAGCAGAAGATAGCAACTGATATGCTTAAATACGCTTATAGATTAGATGAGATAAGCCAGAGCGTTGAAGATTTCTCAGAGTTTGAAATCTTTAGCAAATTTTATGGACTAAGCTCAAAAGATTTAGGGCTATACGCTCTAAGTGGGCACAATATAGCAGGTGCTGCTTGGATAAGATTACTAAAAGAGAGTGATAATGCTTTTGGCTTTATAGATGAGAAAACAGCAGTTCTCTCAATCGGAGTAAAACCAGAATATAGAGGCAAAGGTATAGGCAAGGCTATGCTTGAGCAACTTTTATTAGAAGCTGGAGCACTCTTTGAGCAGATAAGTGTAAGTGTGCTAAACAATGAAAAAGCACTCTCTTATTTTAAAAATTTTGGATTTGTTGAAGTTGAAAATTCTTTGCATTTAAGCCCTATTGATGGGCTTGAAGCTATCTCTATGGTTAAAAAAATATCTAACGAGAGAGTTGTAAGACCAAGTGATGGTTATGACCCTAGAAAATGGATGGATTAAAGCAATAAAACCTGATTCATAAAGGGCATAAAGCCCTTAAAAGAGGAGGGGGAGATATAAAATAAAAGGTAAGTGTAAAATACCTTTTAAAAAAGTCACTTAGGAGAATAAGCGACTCTGTATTCGTGTAAAAATTATTTAACAGCAGCCAATGCAGCGTCGTAGTTTGGCTCTTCAGTGATTTCAGGAACGATTTCTTTGTAAGTTACGATACCTTCTTCATTTACAGCAAAGATTGCTCTACATGTAACACCAGCAAGAACTGAACCGCCAAGTAAAACACCATAAGCGTTAGCAAACTCTTTGTTTCTGAAGTCAGATGTAACAGTTAAGTTTGTGATACCTTCAGTTGAACAAAAACGTCCCGCTGCAAATGGTAAGTCTAATGAAACGATAACTGGTTTAACACCATTTAAAGAAGAAGCTTTTGCGTTAAAGTTACGAGTTTCAGTAGCACATACACCAGTATCTAGTGAAGGAACAACTATGATTAGTTGCTTATGCCCTTGAGCTCCACCTACTACAACATCGCCTAAACCATCTGAGTTTACAACTGTAACCTGAGGTGCTTTATCACCAACTTTTACTTCATTTCCTAATAATTGTACATCTGTACCTTTAAATTTTGTTGTTGCCATTTTTTGAATCCTTTTATTTTTGTTGTTTATCTTTTTTATTGATAGAAGAAGTATATTTGAAATCGGATAATATCGCTCTTAATTAGAATCAGGGGCAGTTCTGAATAAGGCTTAGTTAAGCTAAATGACACTTTTTGGACAAACTTCCAAACTGTTTAAATCACTAAACATACCCTCTTTGTACATCTCAACCGCTACCCTTCCAATCATCGCAGCATTGTCTGAGCAGTACTTTAACTCACTAAGCAATAAACCTGCCCCATAAGGTTTTAACAGCTCCTCTATTGAGGCACGAAGGTACAGATTTGCACTTGCTCCGCCGACAATAGCGAATGTTTTTGGCGGTGTTGTTTTAAAATACTTTTTTAATTTCTGGATAATATGAGCGGTTGCTATATGCTCAAATGAAGCCGCTATATCTTTAAAATCTTCTTCACTTCCTGCTTCAACAGCAAGGCGAACAGAGTTTTTTAATCCTGAGTATGAAAAAGCTATGAGCGGAGATTGATGAAGCGGAACCGTAAAGTTATATCTTTTTCTATCGCCATCGTGTGCGAGTTTTTCTATAACTGGACCCCCAGGATAGCCAAGCTTCATCATCTTAGCTACCTTGTCAAAGCTCTCGCCAAAACTGTCATCCATACTCTTTGCAACTGTTTTTATCTCTCTTAGGCTCTCTACTTCCATAACCTGAGTATGTCCGCCAGAGACTAGCAAAACAGTTAGAGGAAAGTGTGCCTCTTTTTCTACAAACAAGGAGTATATATGCCCAACCAAATGGTTAACACCGATTATAGGAATGTTTAGAGCGATAGATACTGCCTTTGCCATAGTTACACCCTCAACTAGGGTTACGCTAAGTCCTGGAGTTGTTGTAACAGCGACCGCTTTTAACTCCTTAAAATACGGCTTACACTCTTCTAGTATGCGAGGAAGTGCTTCTGCATGCAATCTTGCTGCGAGTTCAGGAACAACACCGCCATAAACGCTATGTTCTAACTCTTGGGAGATTTTTTTATGAAAAAGAAGCCTTTTAGTGGCAATCTCTGTTATAGCTATAGCACTATCATCACAAGAGCTTTCAATGCTTAGTATCAAAATCCATCCTTTTGTAATATATGCAGATACTCATCAGTTAAATCTGCCTTATGGTTTCTATTTTCTATCTTATCAGCTTTAAACCTTTGGTAATCTTTTGTTTTTAAATCATACGTTCCATATTTTGACATGATATTTTTTATATCATCTTCACTTATGATGCCCTCATTGTTATAGCTTAAGAAAATGTATTTGAAGTTTGCGTTTTTTATGAGATCTTCAAAACTTGTAGTAAACGGATTAAAACACATTATTTTATCCTAGTTCGTTTTTTTGTAATACTGTAGCCCCATTTTTCTAATCCATCTTTAGACATATCAGTATCTGCTTCATAGGTTTCTTCAGGCACTAAAGAATCAGCAAAATCTTTTATTGAGTTATAGTTCCATTTATAATTTGAGTATTTTTCATTGATATGTCTTTCATCAATTACAACTTCCACTTCTAATTGGTATTTATATGTTTTCATTTTATTATTAGCCTTGAAAAATATATCTTCTATGATATTCCAAAAAATCTTCCCTACTGTTAATAGGCAAATCTTCAATTATTTGTCTATGTATTACACCCAACCTTTGAATATTATCTTTTGTCAATTTATTTGATATTAAAATTTCTTTTTCTGGGGTAAATGTAATAAGTCCTACGCTTTTATCAAATAGTTTATCAAATAAAGGAGACAATAAAAATCCATTGTTGATATCAAGTCTTTCGTTATTATCACAATATACCCAAGGTTTAATATGACTAGCAATTAACAATCTTTTTTCATCTAAATTTGTGATAGGGCATTTTTTCAAACTTTTTAATAAAGCCTGTCTAAAATCATTTTGTCCTATTCTAATTTTTTGATTTACAATTTTTTCAGTTTCTTCTCTTTTTATTTTTTTTATTACTACTTCAGTGTCTGTAAGTTCAATATATTTATCACCACTATTTTCTAATCCATTAACAAAATCAGTTAAAGCATAGATACCTTTTGCAATTCTGGTAAATCTATTGTCTCTTTGAACTCTTTCTTGAATTGTATTATCTGGAGTAAGCCCTGTTTTGTTTCTATATTTTTCAATATTTTCATAAATATATTTTAATGGTGCATAACCACCATTATCTATCAAAACTTTTTCAATAGCTTCTGAATATGTCAAATCTTTATGCACAATATTTTCCTTCATAAGAGTTAAATTTATTTTTCACAAATTATTGATATTATCTATACTTTGACATATGCAAGTATCAATGAGTTTATATCAAATCCTATGTGTTTTCGATGCAGTTTTTCACATTCAAAAAGCGTAGTTCCACTTCCCATAAAAGGCTCTAGAATAACATCATTTTCTTTTGTGTATCGTCTGATAAGTTGATTTGGAATCTGGGGAATAAAATTGCCGTGATAGACATTTTTATGTTTTCCGCTTTTATCCCTCTCGTTTATCACCCAAAGAGAATCTGTGTTTATGTCAGACTCTTTCCAGTTTTTGATATCTAAGTCATTAAATTTCATTTTTCTAAATTCCTTGAATTTAAGTAAATTAGTTGTAAAAAACACGCTAATTCAAATCTTTTATAACTACTCTATTCTATAATCTTGACTCCAGCCAAGTGCAGATTTTATCTTTTTGGTTGACAACCTTTTATCATCATCAGATACATTATAAATAACACTCTCTTTAGAGTTGATTGCTAAAAATGCAGCATGTGCAGCAGCATCAACATGAAGCGGAGGAACAAAATCAACTGGAGCATCAAATCCTGTACCTTCTCCATAAAGTAGTCCATTTCTTAGAACAACACCAATAAATGGAGCGTTTGTTACTTGCTTCTCAAGACTTGCTATAGCACGAGAAGTTAAGCCATAAATTGGGTCATCAAAATTTAGTAGTGTCGATTCCTCAGTATGAGGCAATGGAGCTGGTTCATACACAAATGCGATACTTTGAGCAATCATCATCCGAGCACCTGCTTTTACTGAAGCATCAACTAAGTTTTTTGTACCCTCTTCTCTAAGTTTTGCATTTCTTACTAGTGCATCTTCCATTTTCTCTGGGTCTAGTCCAGCTGGTAGGTCGGTTAGTTGATGAAAAACTATAGATGGTTTAATGTTCATCAAAACCTTTTCTAACTCCTCTTTATTAAAGACATCAATGATAACTGGCTTTACTCCGATTACTTCAAGTATCTTGACTTTTTCTTTATCTCTTGAAGTTCCATAAACTATATAGTTATCATTAACTAACATCTTACAAAGTCGTCTTCCTATAACTCCAGTAGCACCTGCTACAAATACTATTTTATTTTTATTCATCTTGTATATACCCTATTTATCAATTTTTACAAACTCTCTAACCTCTTTATCAAGCGCAAACACATCATCAACACTTTTTGGTTCGTTAGTGAACTTCTCATACGCTTTTATGATAGATTTTGATATATCCATAAAGCCAATCTCACGAGCTATAAACTTCTCTATTGCTGCTTCATTTGCGGCATTTATAACTGTGCCTCGTGTTGGATTTTTTAGGAGCTCCTCTTTTATCTGCCAGACAGGGTATCTTTGGCTCGTTATCTCGCGAAACTCCAAAGAGCCTACTTTTAACAAATCTATATGCGGAAGTATGTTTTCCTCTACTGCTCCATTAATTGCAAAGGCAATGGGTAGTTGCATACTAGCATTTGCAAAGTGAGCGGTTGTTGAGCCGTCTTT
>CAMBTK010000043.1 GCA_945870785.1 Sulfurimonas crateris | reverse complement strand
GATTCATCTTGTGCTTGTTTTAAAACTCTTGTATTAAATTGGAGCCATGATATTTCACGATTGTTATAAAGGTCTGGGTTTTTAAGGTTTAGCATTGAGAGAAAAACTCCACATAATTATTTTTTCTCATTATATCAAAGAAAGGTTACCATACGGGTACATGGGGATTTTAAATAGAAGAACTATTGCTTGCCTTGTCTTATAAAACAGTAAAAAAAAGATACAAAATTGGCTATAATCAAACAATTTAAAACCAAGGTACAGTATGAAAACATATACTTTAGTCACAACAAAAATAGTTTTGTTAATTACGCTAGTTGTAATTTTATCGACTATTAGCGCAACTTATCTTTTCAATGTGCAATCTCATCATACGCTCTATGAAAATTCACTGTTTTTTCTGTTGTTTCTCGCTTTGGGTCTATTTGTTTTTATCACATACGGTCTTTATTATGGGGTGAAATTGAAGGATAATATAGGAAAGCTGACCGATAGTATCGATTTAAAAAAATTACCTGATTTTAGCGGTGGTGTGCCAGATGTATCGACCGTGGTGGAAGGTTTGGGAGGTTTTATATTAACGGCGATAGTCCTATTTTTTTTGGCATGGTTTTTTATCTTATCATCATGGTTTTTGGTTGTTTTTTTGGCTGCTATGCTCTATTGGGTTTATTTTCGTGCTCTGCGTTTAGTATTTAAACACTCAGCCCTTTGTAAAGACAATATTCAACTTAGCGTTAAATATGGAGTTATTTATTCGCTTCTTTATACATCATGGGCGTTTGCGATTATTTTTGGATTGCATTTTTTTATGATTAAAGGATAAAGTTGAAAAAATATTTACTCTATTTTATTTTATCAATAGTGCCGTTTTTGTTTATGTTTTCAGGTTCTGGGATGGATTCTGCGGGTTTTGTAAACATAGTAATAATTTTTGCACAGCATATTTCAATATATATTATCGCACTGATTATTGTTTTACCATTTAAACCTAACACTCCATTTTTGGTAGCGATTGCGCTTGATTTTCCACTTTTTTATTTGTTGCATATTTTGCAAATTAAATTTAACAACTTACACGACAATGGACTAGGAATACTTGTGTATATCTTTTCTCTATTTGGATTGGGTTTAGGATTGTTGATAGCAGGAATTATTTATAAAAAAATGCAACTGCGAAGTAATATGTTGAAGTCGTTTTTAACAGCAACTTTCATACCTTTAGTTGGATTTATAATCAACTATATTGTTATGTGTAATACACTAGCTTATTGTGGATGCCTTTCTTTTTTAAAGTAAAATTTTTTATTGAACTTATCATATGTAATCTCATTCTTAGATGGTGTTATTTCACAACACCGCTCCCCTTCCAATTTGCTGAGTGATATATTGTAGTTCCATTTTTTCTAGCATAAAAACGTATAAGAAGTTTTTGAAGAGTTGGCTCAATGGAAGGGTAGAACCAAGCGTTATTGCTAGTTGCTAAGACGAAATTTACATCGCCCTCATATATCTCTGCTCTTGTGGCTTCATAGCATATGGCATTTCTAAACTTTACACCTTTTATGATGAAATCAGTTGGTGTCGCGGCTGTTTTAAAATCACTTGCTCCTGCAAAAAATAGCTTATTTATAAACTCTCTTGCAAATTCTGGAAGCGGTATATACTCGCCAAAAGGAACAAGTATCATTTTCTTTGCGATGCTAAAATTGCCCTCTTCAAACATATATGTTACGTTGTAGTGAAGTTCATCCTCTTTAAGAAGTGTTCCTGCAACGATAGAAATGCCATAAGAGAGCTCTTTGAGTTGTTCTAAAACAGTGGGTGCTCTGTTCATATAAAAAGGGAAAACAGACTCAGGAAGAACAACTAAATCATAACCTTCATCTTTTGCTTTTTGGATTTCGTTATATATAAGTCTGATGGTAGCGCTTACATTTTCTTGTTTCCACTTTTCATCTTGTTTGATGTCAGTTGCAACCAACTTTATTTTTAGCGGAGCATCTAGCTGTTGTGGTTGGCTAAAGTTTATGGCTAAAATTAGTAGCAAGAGTGGAGCGTATTTGTAAGTTTTTTTAGCGTACTGAACTAAAGTAAAAGAGAGAAGAATAGTTGCAAATTGGTACTTATATATGCCGATATAACTATCCACAAAAAGAACCTCTGGCTGAAGCCAGTTAAAATCCACAGGTTCAAAAAAAGTAAGAGCAAATAGTAAAATCGCTCTTATAGCTACATTGTTACTTAATGCTAAAACCCCAAAAAAGAGCATATAAATAACAGCAAAAGCAAATGTTATAAGTGGGGTTAAATAGCCTACTCCATTATATTTGAAGCTATATCCAATCCAGTAAAACCACAAAAGACCTATAAAAAAACCAGCAACTAAAACAGCTCTTTTTGGTATATATAAAAGAAGCGCAATTGCACAAAGCCCAAAGATTGTATTTAAAAATTTAAGTGTGATTCCAAAGTGTTCTAAATATAGAAATGCACTAAATAGAAGTGCAGTTATAACTCCAAAATATAAATCAAATAACTTATGGTTGTATCTATCTTTTAGTGTTTGTATCTTTTGTGTCATGTTTTCTCTGTTTTGTTTTTGGCGCAAATTATAGCAGTATTGTGTCTTTGGTTAAGATACTTTTTGTATAATTGTCGCATTTTATTTAAAGGAAGACCCTATATTATGGAAATATTAAGTCAGTTATTACCGTTCGTATTTTTAATCGCAATCATGTATTTTGTGATTATCCGTCCACAACAAAAAGAGGCAAAAGCACGTCAAGAGATGATAGTAGCGCTTAAAAAAGGCGATAAAGTAATCACAGCTGGAGGACTTATAGTTGTTGTTTACAAAGTCGAAGAGCAATTTTTAAGCGTTAAGATAAACGAAGAAACAATTGTAAAAATGACAAAAGATTCTGTTATTAGAAAGCAAGAGGATGAAGCTTAATTATCGCATAGTAATATTTGCTTTTGCAATAGTTTTTGGTCTTTTTTTCTCGCTCCCTTCAATCCTTCAAACACAAGAGGGAAAAAAAATAACGTTAGGACTTGACCTTCAAGGCGGTCTACATATGCTTCTTGGTGTAAAAACTGAGGAGGCTGTAAAATCTCGTATAAAATCAATCGCAGCTAGTATTAAATACCATAGTGAAAAAGAGGATATTCTAATAGATTCTCTCTCTTTTGATGAGAACAGCGTAGCCTTTTCTCTTATAGACAAAGATGACTCTAAAAAAATACAATCTTTTTTACATGAGATACAAGGCGCAGTTGTCACTGCTGCTGGGGAAAACATATCTCTAACTCTTAGTTCTCAAGAGATTGCAAGAACAGAAGAACAAGCTATCTCTCAAGCGATTGAGACTATAAGAAACAGACTTGACCAGTTTGGTCTAACTGAGCCAATCGTTGCACGTCAAGGTGAAGAGAAGATACTTGTTCAGTTAGCAGGTATCAAAACTGCAGAAGATGAGCAGCGTGCTCGTGAGCTTATATCTCGCTCAGCAAAGCTTGAACTTATGGCAGTTGATGAAGATAGAGCGGCTAGAGTAAACAGTATGGGCAAGAGTGATGCAGCCTCTTATGGAGATGTAATCCTAGACGATGCAACTAATCCAAACATAAAACATCTTGTCCGTGAGATACCGATTCTAGATGGCGGAATGCTTACAGATGCAAATGTTGGGTTTGATCAAAATAATCGTCCACTTATAACTTTCACACTAAATGCAGAGGGCGCTCAGATATTTGGAGATTTTACTGCAAAGAGTGTTGGAAAACGTTTAGCTGTTGTTCTTGATGGCAAAGTCTATTCAGCTCCTGTTATCAATGAGAGAATCGGTGGCGGAAGTGGTCAAATCTCTGGAAACTATACAGTTATGGAAGCAAAAGATTTATCAATAGCTCTTCGTTCGGGCTCTCTTTTAGCTCCAATTTACTTGATGGAAAAACGATCAGTTGGCCCTAGTTTAGGGGCTGATAGCATTAAAGCAAGTATGATGGCGCTTATTGGTGGGTTCGCTCTTGTTATAGGCTTTATGGTTGTATATTATAGAATGGCTGGAATAATCTCAAATATTGCATTGATTGTAAATATTTTGATAATACTTGCTGTAATGAGCCTCTTTGGAGCTACGCTTACTCTGCCTGGTATGGCTGGTATAGTTCTGACTGTCGGTATGGCAGTTGATGCCAATGTTATTATTAATGAGCGTATTCGTGAGCTTCTTCATCAGGGCTACTCTATACAAAAAGCCATAGAAGAGGGCTACGCAAATGCAATGCGTGCGATTTTGGATGCAAATATTACGACACTTATTGCAGCAGTGGTTTTATATGCTTATGGAACAGGGGCTATCAAGGGATTTGCTGTAACCATAAGTATAGGTATTTTAGCTTCAATGCTAACTGCAATACTAGGAACTCATGGAATCTATGAGATGTTTCAAAACAGAATCCAAAAAAGTAAAAACAACCTCTTTTGGTTTGGGATTAAGGGGTAATTATGGAATTTTTTAGACAAACAAGTGCTATAAATTTTATGGGTAAATCGAAACTTGCGATGATTTTTTCTATCGTTATGGTTTTGAGCTCATTTGTAATTCTCTCTACAAAAGGACTTAATTACGGCGTTGACTTTGCTGGTGGTACAATCGTTCAAGTTAAGTACAAAGGCGATGCACCAATAGATATGATGCGAGAGAAATTAAGCACAAATCAGATTTTTGAGGGTGCTTCTATTACAGAGTTTGGTTCTGCTGATGAGGTTGTAATTCGTATGAGAACAACAAGCAGTGATGTTGTTGTTGATGTTGGCGATGTTACAAAAGCCGCACTTGTTGGCACAGGAGAGTTTGAGATAAGACGTGTTGATATAGTTGGTCCAAAAGTTGGCAGTGAGCTAAAAGAGAAGGGAATAATGTCCCTTGTTTTAGCAATTGCAGGGATTTTAATCTATGTTGCATTTAGATTTGAGTGGAGATTTGCACTATCTTCAGTTTTAGCTCTCGTTCATGACGTCTCTATTGCTCTTGGTGCAATCGCTCTTGTAGGCTTAGAGGTAAATCTTGATGTTTTAGCTGCACTTCTTACGATTTTGGGCTACTCTTTAAATGATACGATAATTGTATTTGACCGTATTCGTGAGGGTATAACAAATACAAGGGACGGTGAGTTTGCAGAGATTATTGATGACTCTATCACTAGCACTCTCTCAAGAACAACACTTACTTCTTTAACTACGCTATTTGTTGTATTTACTCTGTTTGTGTGGGGCGGTGAGATTATTCATGCATTTGCATTTACTCTTTTAGTCGGTATAGTTGTTGGAACATACTCATCTATTTTTGTTGCCTCTCCAACTCTTCTTGCTCTTGGATTTGATGTGAAAAAATATTATGTCAATCTTTCAGAGAAAGCAAAAAGAGAAGCAGAAAAAGACAAAATGAGATCACAGTTTGAATCTGGGGTTATGTAAATTTTTTTGAACTATGCTAAAGCGACTGAACAAAGAGCTTCAGTCGCTCCTTAAGATACTTTTTGTATAATCCACACAATTTAATTTTAAACTAAGGCGTTAATATGGATTGGGGCAAAGTAATATATGTGTTTTTTTCATTGATGAGTTTAACATCAATCGCAGGGTTTTTGTATGAGCATAGTTCTGCAGCTCTTTTTGTTGCGGGCAGTTTAAATCTAGTATCTACTTTCTTAAAAATCGGTGTAAGAAATCTTTTATCCGCAGAACTTTTAGCTTCATCTTTAGTTGCAGACCTTCACCTTATACCAGCATTTATCTATCTTGAAGTTGTTGGAAATTTGGAGTGGGCGATAGCACTATCAATCGGAGCACTAATAGCAAATCTATTCTCAGTTGGTCTTGTATATATTGAGAGCTCAAAAAATCGTGATGAGTATTAGGAGATAGAGTTGACTTACAATTCAAAAGAGTTAGAAAAAGAGTGGCAAGAGTATTGGGCAAAAAACAGAAGTTTTGAACCGAGTGAAGATTTTACAAAAGAGACTGGGTGCCCTCGTGGTAAAAAATATATCCTCAGTATGTTCCCATTCCCAAGTGGGCGCCTACATATGGGACACGTTAGAAACTACACAATAAGTGATGCTTTTGCAAGATATTATCGCCAAGAGGGTTTTAATGTCCTTCATCCGATAGGATTTGACAGTTTTGGAATGCCAGCTGAGAATGCAGCAATCAAAAACGGTTCTCATCCAAAAAAATGGACATATGACAATATAGACTACATGAAAGGCGAGTTTAAATCTCTGGGATTCTCTTTTTCTAAAGAGAGAGAACTTGCAACAAGTGATGAACTCTATACAAAGTTTGAACAAGGCTTTATCATCGATATGTATGAAAAAGGGCTTCTTTATCGTAAAAAAGGGTTTTTAAACTGGTGTCCAAGCTGTCATACAGTTTTAGCAAATGAGCAGGTAATCGATGGAACTTGTTGGAGATGTGATAGCAGTGTAGTAAAAAAAGATATGAATCAGTATTATTTTAAAATCACGCAGTATGGCGATGAGCTTTTAGCTGATTTGAGCAAACTAGAGGGTGGCTGGCCAAAACAGGTTCTTACAATGCAAGAGAACTGGATAGGCAAATCAAACGGTTTAGAGTTTAAGCTCTCTTTTGATGGAAGCTCACTAAAAAAGCTTGATAATAAGTTTGATGCCTTTAGTGTCTTTACAACTCGTCCTGATACAATTTACGGCGTTAGTTATGCAGCTCTTGCTCCTGAACATGAGATAGTAACTTACATGATAGAAAATGCTCTTTTAGATAGCGAGACAATCAGTAAAATAAAAGAGATGAAAAACGCTTCATCAATTGATAGACAAAAAGAGAAAAGTGGAGTATCGTTAAATCTTGATGTTATCCATCCGCTAACTCAAAAAACTATCCCTATCTGGGTTGCAAACTTTGTTCTTATGGATTATGGAAGTGGCGCTGTTATGGCAGTTCCAGCTCATGATGAGAGAGATTTTGATTTTGCTAAAAAGTACAATCTTGCTATAAAAGCAGTTATCAAACCTTTTGATGCAGAGTCTAATATCGAGAGTGCCTTTACAGAAGTTGGAGAGCTTTTTGACTCTGAAATGTTTAATGGACTAAACTCAAAAAATGCACAATCAAAGATAATAGAGTATTTTGAAGAGAAAAAAATAGGTAAAAAAACTACTAACTATAAGCTAAAAGATTGGGGTGTTAGTCGTCAGAGATATTGGGGCGCACCTATTCCTTTTGTTCATTGTGATGATTGTGGAATCGTTATGGAGAAAAAAGAGAATCTCCCAATCGCTCTTCCTGAGGACATAGTAATAACTGGAGAGGGAAATCCTCTTGAAAAACATCCAACTTGGAAATATTGTAAATGTCCAAAATGTGGCAATGATGCGATTCGTGAGACAGATACTATGGATACTTTTGTTGAGTCTTCATGGTACTTTTTACGCTTTTGTGCTTCACCTAAGAACTGGGAAAAAGAGGCGTTTTCAAAAGAGCAACTGAAATACTGGATGCACCAGCAAGGAGTTGACCACTATATCGGCGGGATTGAACACGCGATTTTACACCTTCTATATGCAAGATTTTTTACAAAAGTTCTACGTGATTTAGGATACTTAGAATTTGATGAACCATTTAGCAAACTTCTAACTCAAGGTATGGTTCTAAAAGATGGTGCTAAGATGAGCAAATCTAAAGGAAATACTGTTGACCCTGATGCGATTATAGAGAAGTATGGTGCAGATACGGCAAGACTTTTCATACTATTTGCAGCACCGCCAACTCAAGAACTTGAGTGGAATGATAGTGCTGTTGAGGGTGCATTTAAGTTTATTAAAAGATTTTATGAGAGAAGTGCATATGCACTTAAGAGTGACACTATCCCAAAAATAAATCATGCCTCACTCAGCAAAGAGGAGAAGTTTGCTAGAAGAAAAGTGTATGAAGCACTTGTTCGTTCTCATGAAGTTTATGGAGAAAAATATACTTTTAACACTATGATAGCTGGTGTAATGGAGGCTATGAACGCTCTTAACCTTCAAGCAAACAGTGATGTTTGGAGTGAGGCGTATTGGATTTTAACATCTATTATGGAGCCTGTTATTCCTCATGTCTGTTCAGAGATAAGCTCTAAAAAGTTCTCTCTAAAAAACTTAACTTCGCAAATTGTGGCGCAAGAAGTTTTTGTTGAAGAGTCGTTAATGCTAGGTGTTACAATTAACGGTAAAAGAAGATGTGAGATAGAAGTCGCTCCTGATGCAACGCAAGAAGAGATATTGCAAATAGCAAGAGAGAGTGCAATAAAGTGGCTTGAGGGAAAAACTATCATCAAAGAGATAGTAGTTCCTAAGAAGTTAGTAAATCTAGTTATTAAGGATTAGTTTTGATAAACCTGATAAATGTAAAAACTATATTTTTTGGTTTTATACTTCTTTTAACTCTTAGCGGTTGTGGCTACACGCCAAACGCAAAGTTCTCCCGTGATACTTTAGGAGAGAAGATTAGCACAAGTGTAATTATCTCTGCTCAAGACCCTCAAAATACGGTTGTTATTAAAGATGCAATAGATAAAGCGGTTATTGAAGTGTTTCATGCTTCTTTAGTTCCTCAAGATAGATCAGATTCACATCTTGTTATAAAGATGGCAACGCCTACATATACACCTATCGTTTATGATGAGAATGGGTTTGTTACTGGTTATAGAATGAGCATAAATCTAAATATTACAAAACATACAAAAGAGTCCTCAAAGAGCTATAACACAAAAGGATTTAATGATTTCTCAGTAGCTCCAAATGCTATTGTTACAGATCAAGATAGATTTAAAGCTATCAGTTATGCGGCTCAAAGAGCAATTAAAGCATTCGTAGCACAAGTCTCCGCTGAGGGAGCAAGAGCTAAAAAATAAGGGGTTTTTTATGAATATCCAAGCAATTATTAAGCAGAGTGTTAAAAGATTAGAGCTAGAGGGCAAACTTCTAACTCCTGATTTTTATGCAGAAGCTTTTTGTAAAGAGGCTACCAAAGCTGGTTATAAAGTTGAAGACTGTACGAAATTAGATAAGTTTAAATTGATGTTGAACAAGGACTTTCAAGATGAACTTAAAAAATATCACATAAAAACTATCTCTGAATTTGCTCATTTTTTAATATCAAAATTAAATAGAACGATTCCATCTCACTGCTCAAATTTACTAGAGTCACAGATACAATTTACAAAAAGAGTTTTGCAGAGCATTGAAGTTTTACACAATAAAGAAGCATCTGAACTTGCAAGAAAATGTTTTGACTTACTAAGCCGTGAGCCTTCTCCCTCTGAGATTGACCAGTATAGACAGTTATGGGTAAATTTTTTAGCAACCTACAATGACTCTTTTTTGCATACTTTAAAACAAATCGGTGATGTAGATAGCAAAGATTTAAGAAAAACTATCGAGAACTTAAATACTCAAAACTTAACTCATGCGCAATCTGGAACCTTTGAACTCTCAAAAGTTGCTTCACTTTTAGTTGCCTCTCTTGTTCCATCAATCGCTTCAGATATAAATGAGAAGATAGCAGATATAAGTCAAAGAATTCAAAAAGACCCATCTCTTTTAGAGAGTAGCACTATTGAAAATGATATAAAATCTGCGATATTACTTAGAATCGCACTTGATAAGCAGAGTGTAAAAGATATGATAGAGTCAATTGATGGAGTTTTAGACAAACTCTCTCTTAGACTAATTGAGATGATTGAGAGTTCAGATAGCTCAACTGTTGAGATACAAAAGATAAAAAAAGAGCTTGAGAGTTACAATGAAGGCACCGCTACAAACTTTGCAGTAGCACATAAAAAACTATATACAATAGCAATAGCACTGGAAGAAAATACAAAAGCTCTTACGAAAGATTTGAAAAAACATAGCAGTGAAGTTGGCATACTAAGCAAAAAGATAGAGCATTTAGAGCAAGAGTTGGCACGGGCAAAAGAGGAGTCCAAAGAGGATTTCTTAACAAAACTCTACAATAAACGAGCATTAGATGAGTTTATGAATATAAAAGAGGCTGAGTTTAAAAGACATGAAAAGAATTTTTCAATTGTTTTTTTTGACCTTGACCACTTTAAAGCAGTTAATGATACTTATGGGCATGACGCTGGAGATGCAGTACTCGCGGCCTTTTCAAAGATACTTAAAAACGATGCAAGAAATGTAGATATTGTAGGACGATATGGCGGGGAAGAGTTTGTAGCAATCCTTAATGAGACAGATATGGAAGGTGGGGTAGTTTTTGCAAATAAAATTAGAGCTAAAATCAAAAGTGCTCGTCTGATGTATAAAGAGAGTCGAATAGAGATTAGTGTAAGTGCTGGTGTGAGTGAGAGAAAAACTCATGTTTCGCTTCAAAGTACTCTAAAGTCAGCAGATGAAGCTCTTTATAAAGCAAAAGATAATGGTAGAGATAGGGTCGAGACTAAGTGAGTTTTTCGGAGTATCTAAATGCTAAGCCACTCTTTTATGATGAAATCGACTACACTCGGATGCCTCGGATTTATGAAAAAATAAAAGATGTTTTACCAACTCCAAAAATCATACATATCATAGGAACTAACGGCAAGGGTACATCTGGGCGTTTTCTAGCAAATGCTCTTTACTCGATAGGCTTCAACACAGGGCACTACACATCTCCGCATATTTTAGAGTTTAATGAGCGTATATATTTAAATGATAAAAATATAACTGACACAGCTCTTGAAATGGCGCATATAGAGCTTCAAGCTATCTTAGACGCAAACGACGCAGACTCACTCAGCTATTTTGAGTATACAACGCTCCTTGGGATGATAGTTTTTAAAGAGTGTGATTATGTTGTTATGGAAGCAGGGCTTGGCGGAGAGCATGATGCAACTGCGGTTTTTGAGAAGATTTTAACTTTAGTTACTCCGATAGCTTATGACCATGAGGCTTTTTTAGGCTCATCAATCGAGCAAATCTCAAAAACAAAACTAATGGCAATTCAAAACAACGCGATTTTAGCAACTCAAAAATATGATGAAGTTTATGAAGTAGCCCAGACTTTGGCGAGTGAGAGAGCGTTAAATATATATAAAGTAGATGAAGTACTAAACCAAAGTGATATAGAAAATATAGAAAAAATCACTAAAAATTTGTCATTAGTATCTTATCTCAAAGAGAATTTATCTCTTAGTATCGCCGCACTTAATTTTTTAAAAATATCTTATACGCAGAGTGATTTTGCATCAAAACCGCTATTTGGCAGAGTTAGCAGGATAAGTAAAAATATCGTTGTGGATGTAGGGCATAATGCACTGGCTGCTTCAAGGGTTGCGGAAGCTTTATCTAGCGAGAAGTTTACGCTTATATATAACAGTTACAAAGATAAAAATTACAAAGAGATTCTCTCTATCTTAAAGCCTCTTGTTTTGGGAGTTGAGATTATAGAAGTTGATAACCAAAGAGTAGAAGATATAGAAAAAATCAAAAAAGCATTAGATGATTTAGATATAAAACATACAATTTTTAAAGAGATAAAAGAGGATAAAAACTACCTTGTGTTTGGCTCTTTTAGTGTTGTAGAGAAGTTTTTAAAGGGGTATTTTGATGTCTCAAAGCAGACTGTTTAACTATTATAAAACCACAAAAGGGGCAGATTTAGAAGTTCTGATTTGTGAAGATGCAAGAGAGGCAAATGAGCTAAAGAGTGTAGCCTCTTTTTTTGGTAAAGAGGTTATAGTTTTTCCAGATTTTAGAGCAACACACGGCGATGATTTGAGAGTTTATAAAGAGGAGTTGCATCAGCTCTTTAGCTCTTTGAGAAATTATTACAGCGCTAAGCTTAAGCCTCTGATTATCTCTCCGTTAAAAACGATGCTTTTTGAGATGCCAAAAGAGTCTCTGCTTAAATCAAGAGTTATAGAGTTTGGAGAAAAAATAGAGTTTAGAGCCTTTCAACAACAGATGCTCCTTTGGGGATATAACTTTGTAGATATGGTTCAAGTAGAGGGCGAAATCTCTTTTAGAGGCGATATTATCGACATCTATCCGCCATCAAGCAAAATGCCTCTTAGAATTTCACTCTTTGATAATGAGATAGAGCAGATAAAGTATTTTGAGTTAGAGTCTCAAAGAACGCAAAAAGAGGAGTTAGAGAGTTTTGAACTTACTCCTGCTTTTTTCTCTTTAGATGAAGATGAGTTTGACATCTTAAACGAGAGAGTGCAAAAGAGTGAATTTGACTCTCTTGTAAAAGATATAGCATCTCTTGGGCTGTGGCACCTTGATGATAGTGGTATAAACTTTTTAGAATCAAAAAATGTCAAGCTATCAAGAGAGCTAAATGCACCTCTCATAGACGCTTACGCACTAAATAAACCAACAATTTCAAGAGAGTGTTTTAATGTAGAGGTTTTAGAAGAGAGTGATGAGCATAAAGAGGTTTTTGTCTCAGATTTGCATACATTTTTAAAAGTTCATAAAGATAAAAAAACGACCATCATCGCCTCAAATGAGGCAGTTGTTAAACAAGCTGGACTCTTTGATGTAAGTGGTTTAAATATAGTTTATGCTCCATATATACTAAACATTATAAGCAAAGATGAGCTTGTAATTTCTCTAAATAAGCAAAGCAAAATAAAAAGAAGAAGAAAAAGCTCTATCTTGCTTGATGACCTTAAAGTAGGCGATTATGTCGTCCATGAAGATTATGGGGTTGGTATTTTCGAGGGGATTGAGCAGACAGAGATTCTTGGCGGGGTAAAGGATTTTATAGTTATAAAGTATATCGGTGATGATAAGATTTTGCTTCCAGTGGAAAATCTCGACTCAATTGATAGATATATCGCTTCTGGTGGGTCTGTTCCTGTTTTAGACAAGCTTGGTAAAGGAAGTTTTGGAAAACTAAAAGAGAGCGTAAAAAAACGCCTCCTTGAGATAGCAGGGCAAATCGTAAATACCGCTGCTGCAAGAGAGCTTATCACTGCGCCAAAAATTAGCGTTGATGAAGATGAGCTAAGAGCGTTTCAAAAGCTCTCAGGGTTTCTTTATACAGATGATCAGAGCCAATCAATCAACGAGATAATTACCCAGATGAGTTCAGGGCATATCATGGATAGACTTCTTAGCGGAGATGTTGGTTTTGGTAAGACAGAAGTTGCGATGAATACTATCTTTGCAGCGTACAAATCAGGCTTTCAATCGGCTCTCATAGTTCCAACAACACTTCTCTCAGCTCAACACTACCGCTCACTACATGAGAGATTTGACGCACTGGGAATTAGATGCTCAAAACTAGATAGATTTGTAAGCGCAAAAGATAAAACAAACATCATAAAAGCGCTCTCAAGTGGAGATTTGGATGTAGTTGTAGGAACGCATACGCTTTTTGATTTGGACTTTAAGAATCTTGGTGTGGTCATCATAGATGAGGAGCATAAATTTGGTGTAAAACAAAAAGAGAAGATAAAAGAGCTGTATCACAATGTTCATCTTCTCTCAATGAGTGCGACACCAATTCCACGCTCCCTAAATCAAGCACTAAGCTCTATAAAAACTATGTCACAACTACTAACTCCGCCAAGCCAAAGACAGCCTGTTAGAACATTTGTAAAAGCGTATGAAGAGAAGCTCATAAAAGAGGTTCTTCTTCGTGAGATACGCAGAGGTGGACAGATATTTTACGTACATAACTCCATAGACCATATGCCTATAAAATTGGGCGAGTTAAAAGCACTGTTGCCATCTCTGAGAGTTGTGATGCTTCACTCAAAAATCTCTGCAACAGATACAGAAAAAGAGCTCTTAAAGTTTGAAGCAGGAGAGTATGACTTGATGCTTGCCACGTCAATCATCGAATCAGGCATCCATATGCCTCGCGTAAATACCATCATAGTGGATGGTGCAGATAGATTTGGAATGGCAGATTTACATCAACTAAGAGGAAGAGTAGGGCGCTCAAATGTTGAAGGCTTTGCCTACTTTATAGTAAATGACAAAGAGACGCTAACCGATGAGGCTAAAAAAAGACTTCTAGCTCTCGAATCAAACTCATTTTTGGGAAGTGGCTCTGTTTTGGCTTACCATGATTTGGAGATAAGAGGCGGTGGAAATCTTGTCGGAGATGCACAAAGCGGACATATAAAAAACATAGGATATTCGCTCTATCTAAGGCTTTTAGAAGATGCTATAAAGCTTTTAAGCAATCAGATGGAAGTTGAAAAAGCAAAAGTAGATATAAAACTAACCATCTCAGCCTTTGTCTCAGATGAGGTAGTAAAAGAGGATAGACTCCGCATAGATATATACAGACGTCTATCCTCATGCCAAGAGAGCGTTGAAATCTATGAGATACAAGAAGAGGTGATTGACAGATTTGGCGCACTTGACGCTCCAACAAAGCAGTTCTTTGAGCTAATGGTCATAAAAGTTCTTAGCCTCTCAAAAGGGATAAAAAGTGTTTCAAACTATGGGCAAAACATAACTTTTACCTACATGGATGAGAAAAAAGAGAGCATAAAATCAGACTCAAAAGATGACGATGACATCATAAAAGCGGTACTTGGGTATTTGAGAGCGTAATATTTTAATTATGAAGATATTGTAGATTTAATCTTTAAGGACTATACGATTATCTATAAAATATATGAAGAGTTTAAAGCCTAATGATAAATATTTAGATTTTACAACGGAGTAAAGATGATTGACCCAAAAATAGAAGAGAGCTGGAAGAGAGTGCTATTTGATGAGTTTCAAAAGCCATATTTTAACTCGTTAAAAGAGTTTTTGGCTGATGAGAAACAGAGATATACTATCTATCCAGAGGGTAAAAATATTTTTGCAGCTTTTAACAACACTCCATTTGAGAAAGTAAA
>CAMBTK010000042.1 GCA_945870785.1 Sulfurimonas crateris | reverse complement strand
TCAGTATTAGATAAATTTCCAGCATAAGTATTTAAAATGTCTAGTACCCTATCTTTATTCTAAAATTCACACAATTTATATAAGTTATTTAACAACAAACCAAGGATTAAGAAGGTTTTCTTTGTTGTAGAGCAGTGGTGTATCTGTATCAAAAATATAGCTCATTCTCCCACTCTCTCTAACTATAGCGTCAGCCGCAGCTGTATCCCACTCCATTGTTGGAGCAAGTCGTGGATAAATATCTGCACTGCCATCTGCTACCATGCAAAGTTTTAGTGAACTTCCTATTGACAACAGCTCTATCTCTTTTGTATCAAGCGCCTCTATAAATATTTGTGTTTCTGGTGATAGATGAGATTTTGAAGCTACAACAAAGAGCTTTTGCTTCTTATTTTTGTTCATATAAATAGGCAGTTTTTGCCCATTTAAAAATGCACCTCCGCCTTGCATTGCCCAATACATAGACTTTAGAACAGGAGCATAAACAACACCAAGAACAGGTATGCTTTTATGGATTAGAGCGATATTTACAGTAAACTCACCATTCTTTTTGATGAACTCTTTAGTTCCATCAATTGGGTCTATACACCAGTAGTACTCCCAAGACTTTCTCACCTCATACTCTGCGATTTTACTCTCTTCGGAGAGAATTGGAATGTTTGGATAGAGCTCAAGAAGAGAGTTACAAATAATTTCGTTTGCTTTTATATCTGCTTCAGTAAGTGGAGATGCATCATCTTTGAACTCTATGTGAAAATCTTTTGTGTAAATCTCCATGATAGCATCACCAGCTTCTTGTGCTATGTTTTTTATAACTTGGATATCAACTGTTTGCATTATTTAAGTACCTCACCTTATCTAGATAGCAATAACTCTATTTCTGCCCTCATCTTTTGCTCTATACAAAGCTCCGTCTAAACGTTTAATAAAAGCGCTTTTACCCTCATCTTTGATATACGAAGTCACACCAAAACTACATGTAATATTTCCAATAACATCTATCTTTTTACTCTCTACGGTGCCTCTTAATTTCTCCGCAAGTACCGCTGCACCATTGGACTCTGTTTGTGGGCATAAAACTATAAACTCTTCTCCGCCCCATCTAACAAATATATCCAGATGCCTAATATTTTCACTAATTATATCAACAATGTTTTTTATAACATTATCGCCCTCATCATGCCCATAAGTGTCATTTACTCTTTTAAAATGGTCTATATCAACCATTATTAGCGAAAGTGGGCTATCAAATCTATATGAACGCTCCATCTCTATCTTTATAATCTCTTCAAATTTATGTCTGTTATAAATTCCTGTTAAATTATCAGTAATTGCCATCTTCTGAAGATTTTCATTCATGATTTTAAGTTCACTAATATCTCTAGCGATGCTTATAATGTAGCCTTTACCTTTATCTTGGATTAGCTTACACGTTATCTCGATTGGAATTGTTTTACCATCTTTTACTTTATGACTCACCTCAACAACCGCTTTTTGTTGTTTACTTAGTTGCGCTTTGACATTTATCATATTTTCTTCATAAATCTCTGAGCCACTTTTTTCATCATGATAATCAAGCTCTTCAACTCTCATCTGCAACATCTCTTCTTTTGTATAGCCTCTAGTTGTATATGCAGCCTCGTTAACATATATAAAATTTCCATCTAAATCATGTACAAATATCGAGTCAGTTACTGAGTTCAAGAGTTTTGCTTGAAACTCTAACTCTTTACTTGTTTTATATCTTTGAGTGATGTCTTGAGCCGTTCCTATCAACCTCTTAACATTTCCTATATCGTCATACTCAAGCTTACCCTTTTCATAGATAACTTTTTGTAAATTACCTCTTATCAGCACTCGATAGGTCAAAGAGTAGTCACTCTTATTTTTTATAGCATTTTGTATTGTATTATTAAGCTCTTCTCTGTCATCATAATGAACATAATTCATAAAAATTTTATAAGTTGGAGCGATGCTCTTTAACTCCAACTCAAAAATCTCAAACATCTCATCAGACCAGATAAGCAAATCATCATCTACTCCACGCTCCCAACTGCCTATACGTGAGAGATGCTGTGCCTCTTTGAGGAGGTTGTTTGTTTTTAAAAGCAGAGCTGTTCTATCTGCTACTTTCTCTTCTAAAGTCTTGTTCAGATATATAACTTCATTATATTTTTCAATAAAATAGTTGTATAAAAATGAGTGCTCTTTGATAAAAAAATCAATTTTATATTGCTTCTTGTTTCTAATATTGCTGCTTAATTTCATAAGAGGATAGATATTTAAAAAATACAAAACTATAAGGAAAAAAACTACTACAAAAATAAAATAGAGCATAAATTTAACTACAAGAAATTGAACATTTTTTTCACTTTGCAGCAGGTATTTGTCATTTAAATCTACAATCAGTTTAAAATTTATATCTTTTGCTTTATCAAGATAATTTAAGTTAGCATAAAATGAAACATCTTCTTTAACCTTTGCTACATCTGTATCATTTACATAAAGAGAATTTTTTACAGTAGCGTTTTGTGTTGTTGAAACAACTATCTTCTCATCAACAGTTATATAAAGAGCTTCATACTCTTGATGTAGCTCTACGCTTCTTTTGAGTATAGGCTCTAACGCGTCCATGCCATCTTTTTCTATGATTGGAACTATAAGATGTCCAAGGTCTAAGATATTTACTTTAATGCGCTCGATATCTTGAGTTTTAAAATACTCTTTTGTCGCACCGTATCCGACAAAAACAATTGAAAAAAGTATGATTGTTATAAGAAAAGTTATTAAAAAATTTATTTTTCTTAATGAAACAGAGTTATTTAGTTTGTGCTTAATGATAATCTCCCAAAGCGTTAAATATTATTATCGTTATTTTACGATTATATCATTTAGATTAGATGCGTGTTTTGATTTATATCATCTTTTGTTATATCTATTTTAGGTTATAGTTGATAGGTATAGATAAAGTTATCTCTTTTTTTGGTTTTGGAAATTTACCAGAAAGATCTTCTATCGTCTTAATTGCGGCTCTGCTTAGTATATCACTCTGAGACTCTGATACATTGGTATTAGATACTTTTGCGTCTGTATCTAATGTAAAACTTACTTTAACCATCCCTGTTATGTTTCTTTTTCTCGCACTCATTGGGTAGTAGAGATTGTCTCGTAAAAGTTCCAATATTTTGTGCTTGTTTACTTCACTATACTCCTCTTGCAGAGTTGGCTGTTTTGTAATCTCGCTTGGAGTTGTATTCTCTTTTTTTATTTGAGCTAAAGACCTGTTTTGCGCTATGTTATCACTTTTTATCTCTGTGGGACTCTCCACTGTTTTCTCTTCTTTAATCTCTTGTTTTATCTCTTCTTTTACTTTTTTATCAACTACAACTTTCTCTTTTTTAATCTCTTGTACTTTTTTTGGTTTCTCTTTTATCTCTTGTACTTTTTTTGGTGCGCAGTATTGCTCTTTTGGTACTTCTAGAGTTTTTACTTTTTCTTCAAACTCAATTGTAGAAACATTTAAAACTATGATTTTTTCTTTTTCTTCTTTGACTTCAACATAGCTCTTTGATATAAAAAAAATTAAAATTACTAGGAGAAAATGAATAAAAAGGGAGATAAGAAGGGAGTTGCTGTGTCTAATCATGCTGAAATAGTAACAAAACTATTGTTACTATTTTATTAAAGGTTATATAGCTCTCTTAAACTCTGGATATGCCTCTACACCACACTCATTAATATCCATACCCATAAGCTGAGCCTCATCATCTGCTCTAAATTTAGAGAATTTATTAATCACAAACAAAACAATATATGAGACGCTAAATGTAAAAATTCCAATCAAAACAACACCTTTTAATTGTGCTATAAAAGAGATTTTTTCTACAAATATTCCAGCGGCTAGTGTTCCCCATATACCATTAACCAAGTGAACAGAGAGTGCTCCAACTGGGTCATCTAGCTTCAACTTATCAAAAAGCGGTACAGCAAACACGACCAACGCTCCACCAATCAAACCTATAAGAATTGGCGTGTACATATCATACAAATTAGCCGCTGCAGTAACTGCAACAAGCCCTCCAAGTGCACCATTTAAAATCATAGTAATATCAAAAAGCTTATATCTCATATACATAATAACTGCTGCTATTATCGCACCAGAGAGTCCAGCGGTGTTTGTGTTCATGATAGTTTTTGCGACAAGATCTGCATTCTCAACAGTTGAAATAGAGCCTACACTTCCACCATTAAAACCAAACCAACCTATCCAGAGCAAAAACGCTCCAAGAACAACAAGAGGAATATTTGAAGCAGGGATTACTTTTATTCTGCCATCTTGATAGCGCCCTCTTCTTGAACCGATTATAAAAAGTGCTGCTAAGAGAGCCCAGCCGCCAGTTGAGTGTATAACAGTAGAACCAGCCAAGTCATACATATCTATATCTAAAAAACCACCCCTCAACATATCAGCACCCCAACTGATATTTACAACTGCTGGATATATCAAAGCTCCCATAATAACTGTAAATATGGAAAGAGGAATGATTCTTACTCTCTCGCTCACACCACCACTCATGATGTTTACAGTCTTACCAACAAAAGCCATTTGGAACATAACAACAGCGTATATGCTGTTTGTTGCGCTATCTAAGCTCCCAAAAGCAAGTTTATACCCAAAGAGCAAAAATGCTAAAGAAGCGATTGCATAAATCATTATATTTGTTGTTAAAACTGCCGAGACGTTTTTTGTTCTAACCAAACCAGCTTCAAGCATAGCAAAACCAGGAACCATGAAGATAATAAGAGTCATTGCAAAGATAGTAAAGAAAGTGTCTATGATGTATTTAAAGTCGGCTTCTAGCATATAAAATCCTTCAAAATTATTGAAGGAAATTATAGCTTATAAAATAATGGAGGATTTTTTTAAATTGATTAATTTTTAATCAACTGTTATATTGCTTCGCTATCTGTCTCACCAGTACGAATACGAATAATCTTTTCTATATCACTTATAAATATCTTGCCATCGCCTATTTTGCCAGTTCTTGCGGCTTCAACTATCGTTTTTACAACCTGTTCAACATTTTCATCATCAACAACCATTTCCATTTTTATTTTTGGAAGAAAATCAACAACATACTCCGCACCGCGATAAAGTTCACTGTGCCCTTTTTGACGTCCATAACCCTTAACTTCGCTTACAGTCATACCTGTAATTCCTATCTCCGCTAAGGCATCTTTTACATCTTCTAATTTAAATGGTTTAATAACCGCTTCTACTCTTTTCATAATAATATCTCCAAATTTAGTTTAAAATTGTAACCACATTTACTCTTTTTGGCAAATAATCAATTAGAGAGAATCTAAAGATTTATTGCCTTTTCTCCATGGACTGTTTCATCCAAACCTCTGCTCTCGCTCTCATCATCAACTCTTCCACCACCCGTAAGCGCAGATGCTATAAAATAGACAACTGCTGTTACAACAGCACTGTAAATAGTTGTCAATCCAATTGCCTTTGCCTGACTTAAAAGCTGAGAAGCCATGTTATAACCTTCACTCATTGCATAAGGTGCTATAAATATAGCCGTTGCAATTGAACCCCAGATACCAACCAAACCATGAATCCAAAATGCATCAAGAGCATCATCAACTTTAAACATATTTTTAAGTTTTGCAACACCCCAAAAGCCGATAGCTCCGCCTACTAGACCTATAATAATCGCACCATCAACTCCTGCACTTCCAGAAGCTGGAGTAATAGCAACCAATCCTGCAACCGCACCAGAAGCTCCTCCGATTAAAGTTGCTTTTTTATAAACAAACCACTCTGCAATAATCCAACCTATCACACCAAGAGATGCAGCAACATTTGTAACTAAAAATGCAGAAGCTGCAACGCCATCAGAAGCGAGTTGTGAACCTGCATTAAAACCAAACCAACCAAACCATAATAATGATGCGCCAAGAACTACAAGTACTGGAGAAAATGGCTTAATAGCAACTTTTCCATAGTCTCTTCTACGTCCAAGAATCATAGCAACCACAAAACCAGCGATACCTGCATTTAAGTGAACAACTGTTCCCCCCGCAAAATCCATCTCGCCAAAGTTAAGAGTCTCTCCTCCACCCCATGCCCAGTGAGTAACAGGTGCATAAACTAGGGCTACCCAAAGAGCAGCAAAAACTATATATGTAGAAAACTTTACACGCTCAATCATAGAACCACTAGCAATTGCAACTGCAATCGCTGCAAAAGTTCCCTGAAATGCAACAAATAAAAGTTCTGGAATACTACCTTTTAGAGTATCAGAAGCGATATTTGTAAGCATTACCTTGCCAGTTCCTATAATATCGCCATCGCCAAATGCAATTGAGTAACCTACTACAACCCAAACAAGTGTTCCAACAGCATAAGCACCCAAGCTCATACCCATCGTGTTTAATACATTTTTTGAACGTGTCAAACCGCCATAAAATAGCGCTAATCCAGCTGGTGTCATTAGCATTACAAAAGCAGTTGCTACCAACATCCAAGCAGTGTCGCCACTATTTAACGCATCCTCTGCAAACGCAAAAGAGGGTAACAACACACCTAAGAGATATTTTTTCATCTTCTATCCTTTATATAATATTTCTGCTCAAATTATACATGCTTAATTTGTGACATTAATCAACTTTATGATTATTTTTTAATCAACAACTCTTTATTGCAATAGATATTTGTAGAACTTATGAGTTGTCTATTTTTTTCCTATATTTTACGTAACTCTTAAGCCACATTGAGATACTATTCATGGAATTAATTTTTGAATTTAATAAGATTAGGTGTTTTATATGAGCAACTTGCTAAACAACGATAGTATACAAACCATAAATATTGAAGAGACGCTTAAAAGCAGTTATCTAGATTACTCAATGAGCGTAATCGTGGGTCGTGCACTTCCAGACGTTCGTGATGGACTCAAACCTGTTCACAGAAGAATCCTTTATGCGATGGATAAACTGAGCCTTTCTCATGGATCAAAATATAAAAAGTCGGCGCGTATCGTCGGTGACGTTATTGGTCAGTACCACCCGCATGGTGACACTGCTGTTTATGATGCACTTGTTCGTATGGCTCAACATTTTTCTATGAGAATGCAGTTGGTAGATGGTCAAGGAAACTTCGGTTCAGTAGATGGAGACAGCGCTGCTGCTATGCGTTACACTGAAGCAAGAATGACAAAGTATGCTGGAGAGCTGCTAAAAGATTTAGAAAAAAACACAGTAAACATGATAGATAACTACGACGGCACTACAAAAGAGCCCGATGTTATGCCAACTCGTGTTCCTAACCTCCTCATAAACGGTTCATCTGGAATTGCTGTTGGTATGGCGACAAACATTCCCCCTCACAATCCTCAAGAGATTATGATGGGATTAAAAGCACTACTGGCAAATCCTAATATTGAGCTTTATGAACTAATGGAGCATATAAAAGCACCAGACTTCCCAACTGGCGGAACTATTTTTGGCAAAAAAGGGATAATGGACGCTTACGCAACTGGCCGTGGTCGTATAAAAGTTCGTGCTAAAACTCATATTGAGAAAAAAGGCAATAAAGACGTTATCGTAATAGATGAACTTCCTTATCAAGTAAACAAAGCTCGTCTAATTGAAAATATTGCAAACCTTGTAAAAGACAAGATGATTGAAGGCGTTTCAGAAATCCGCGACGAATCAGACCGTGATGGTATCCGCGTTGTTATAGAGCTTAAAAAAGATGCTATGAGTGAGATAGTTTTAAATAATCTCTTCAAACAGACAAGTATGCAGGTTACTTTTGGAATCATCATGCTATCTATATTAAATCAAGAACCAAGAATTTTTGGAATTATTGATATACTAAAACACTTCATAAATCACCGTAAAACTATTATTATCCGTCGTACTATTTTTGATCTTGAAAAAGCAAAAGCAAGAGCGCACATATTAGAAGGTCTAAAAAAAGCTCTTGATATTATTGATGAGATTATCAGAGTTATTAAGTCTAGTAAAAATATAGAAGATGCTAGAGATAACCTAATATCAGAATTTGACTTTAGTATGCTACAAGCGCAAAGCATTGTAGATATGCGCCTTGGAAGATTAACAGGTCTTGAGCGTGAAAAAATTGAAAATGAACTTCTTGAGCTTATTAAACTTATTGAGTATTTAGAGTCAATCTTAAAAAGCGAAGAAGTTCTACACGGCATAATAGATCAAGAGTTTGATGAAATTTTATCTACTTACACAGATGTTAGAAGAACAGATATAGAAGATGATTATGATGATATCGACGTTGAAGACCTTATCCCTAATGAGCCGATGGTTGTAACAATTACACATAGAGGCTACATAAAAAGAGTTCCTCTAGCACAATACGAGAAGCAAAAAAGAGGCGGAAAAGGTAAAATCGCTGTTACTACCTATGAAGATGACTTTATAGAGAGATTCTTTACATGTAATACTCACGATACACTTCTTTTTGTAACTGACCGTGGACAACTTCACTGGCTTAAAGTTTATAAGATTCCAGAAGGAAGCAGAACAGCAAAAGGTAAAGCGGTTGTAAATCTTCTAAATCTTGTAGCAGACGAACAAATTCAGTCAATCAACCCAACAACTGACTTTAGTGAGAAAAAATCTTTAGTATTCTTCACTAAAAAAGGTGTTGTAAAGAGAACAAACCTAAGCGAATTCTCAAATATAAGAAGTAACGGCGTAAAAGCTATTTTACTCGATGATGATGACTCTATCATCACTGCAAAAATCGCAGATGAGAGCATAAAGTATCTATTTATAATGACTAAAATGTCTCAATGTATTAAATTTGATATGGAAAAAACAAGAGACCAAGGTAGAAATACCAGAGGTGTTAGAGGTATCAAGTTTAAACATGCAGAAGATGAAGTCGTTGATGCAAACATAATTGCTAATGATGAACAAGAAATTTTAGTTGTAAGTGAAAAAGGTATCGGTAAACGCACAGATGCTGGAGAGTATCGTTTAACAAATCGTGGTGGAAGCGGTGTTATAGCTATGAAGATGACTGCTAAAACTGGAAAAAATGTTGTCGGATGCCTTATGGTAGATGAAGAGATGGATATGATGGCACTTACTAAAGCTGGAAAAATGATAAGAGTTGATATGCAAACTATCTCTAAATCAAGCAGAAATACAAGCGGTGTTTATATCGTTAAAGGTGATGATGTTGCGAGTGTTTCTCGTTGTCCGAAACAGCCTTTGGATGATGACGAAGAAGATGACTCTCTATTTGAACCAACTGAGTTGGAATAGTAGTTGCTTAAGAAAAATTTATAAAACCATGACAAGGGACAAACAATGAGATATTCTATACTACTTACAATGCTTTTAACTGTTTCATCGCTTTTTGGAGCTGATAAAGTTCTTATAGTTGACACTACTGTTGTAGAGCAGACAAATGCCGAATTAGCAGCAGTTCGTGCAGAAGCTCTAAAAGCAAAAGAAGAAGCTCAAATCGCAACAATACAAGCTAATGAAGCAAGAGAAGAGAGTCAAAAAACTATGGACAAACTCGCTCAAGTAAAAGCTCAAAGAGAAGAAGAGTTAGCTACTATGGCAGCTCAAGAAGAGATTTTAAGACAAAATAAATCTATGCACGTCTCTGTTATTGGTCAAGGTGTTGCACCTATGAATACATCTTCTCCTGCTCAAGCTTATGCACTTGCAAAAAGAGCTGCAATCGCTGATGCATATAGAGCAATAGCTGAAAAAGTAAAAGGTGTTCGTATTGATGGACAAGATACTATCAAAAATATGATGGTTCAAAAATCTACAATCCGTACATACGTTCAAGCGATAGTAAGAAATGCAGATATAGTTGAAACAACTTTTAAAGAGGGATTATGCGAAGTAGAGATGGAGATAGTAATTTCACACTCAGACTTTGCTCAATAATAGTTCTTTGCTCACTTTCGCTTAGTGCGAGTGAGTATCTTATCTCCTACAAATACATTGTCAAAGATGCTATCTTATACAATGAAACCCTTCTAATTTCAAAAAGTATGAAAAAATGCAGTGGTAAGCCATATTCAGAGCTTGTTCTAGATAATTATGGACAAAAAAATTTAAAAAAAATAATCTCTCAAAACTCAACTCTGTTTATAGACTATATTCATAAACTTGGTCTTCATGTTGAACATAAAGAGATGACTGCAAATTTGCAAAACAGCTCAACTACCACTCTCACACTTAGAACAACTTGCTTCAAAGTCGATTTTAATGATAGTTTAGCTAGAATCTACCCTTTAAAATAAGGCAAAAATTAGTGAAAATTGCAATCGTTGAAGATGATATAAATATGAGAAAATCTCTTGAAATCGCGATGAGCGACTATAAAGAGTTTGAAATAAAAACATTTAAAAATGCAAAAGATGCACTAAAGAGTATTGATGAGAGTTTCAATCTCGTCATTACGGATATAAATATGCCAGGGATGGATGGAATAGAGTTTGTAAAAGCTTTGGATGGAAAATTTGAAGTCATTATAATGACTGGAAATGCAACTCTTCAAAGAGCTATTGAATCAATTCATCTTGGAGTCAAAGACTTTTTACTCAAGCCTTTTGATGTTGATACTCTAATATCCGCTATAAAAAGAGAAGACAAGATACAAAAAGTAAAAAAAGTAGTAAGTATAGAGCAAAACAATACAGCTTCTAGTGGTTTTTTTGGAACTTCTAAAGCACTTGAATTGTCTATAAATATTGCCTCAAAAGCAGCTAAAACAGACGCTAGTGTTTTGCTCTTAGGTCAAAGCGGCGTTGGTAAAGAAGTTTTTGCCTCTTTTATACATAAACACTCCCTAAGAGCTAAAAAACCTTTTATTGCAATAAACATGGCGGCAATTCCAGATAACCTCATTGAGAGTGAGCTTTTTGGATTTGAAAAAGGTGCTTTTACTGATGCAAGTGAAGCAAAAGTTGGACAGTTTGAACTTGCAAATGGCGGAACTCTTTTTTTAGATGAGATTGCAGAGATGCCATATGGTGTTCAAGCAAAACTTCTTCGTGCTCTACAAGAAAAAGAGATTAGAAGACTTGGTTCTTCAAAGAGTATAAAAATTGATATCAGAGTTATTGCTGCTACAAATGCAGATTTAGAACAAAAAATCAGTGATGGCACTTTTAGAGAGGATTTATACTATCGCTTAAATACCATTCCAATAGTAATCGCACCTCTTGCGGAGAGAAAAGATGAAATTTTAGATATAGCTCAAAAGGTTTTGGAACAAAATTGTGTAAAATATGGTTTTGAATTAAAAAGTTTTTCGCAAGAGTCAAAAAAACAGCTCCTAGCTTATAGTTGGCCAGGAAATATAAGAGAGTTAATCTCCGTTGTTGAGAGAGCTGTAATACTCAGTGATACTGATGAAATCATTCCAGATGGACTCTTTTTAAGCTCAAGAGGTTTTAGTAAATAAAAATGTATAAATTTATAAGGATTGTATATGTCAAAAAAGTATAATGTAGCAGTTGTAGGCGCAAATGGAGCCGTTGGAGAAGAAATATTAGCAATTTTAGAAGAGGTAAATTTTCCAATAAACAAGCTTATTCCACTTGCTAGCTCAAGAAGTATTGGGAAAACAGTTTCATACGCAGGAAAAGATGTGGCTATCCAAGAGCTAACGGATACTGTTTTTGAAGAAGAAGATGTTGAGATAGCACTCTTTTCTGCAGGAGGAAGCGTAAGTGCTCAGTTTGCACCAGCGGCAGTAAAAGCAGGAGCTGTTGTAATTGACAATACTTCTCATTTTAGAATGGATGAAAATATTCCTCTTGTTGTACCTGAAGTAAATCCAGAAGATATTGCAAAATGGAAAAAATCTGGAATTATCGCAAACCCAAACTGCTCAACAATTCAAATGGTTCAAGCACTAAAACCTCTTGATGAAGCATATAGCATACTAAGAGTAGATGTTAGCACTTATCAAGCAACTTCTGGAGCTGGAAAAACTGCGATGGAAGAGCTAGTGGCTCAAATGCAATCATTTTTTGCATTTAAACTTGACGAAGCAGAAGTTAAAGCTTTTGCTCATAGAATCGCTCTAAATGTTATCCCTCAAATAGATAAATTTTTAGATAATGGCTATACAAAAGAAGAGATGAAGATGGTAAATGAGACAACTAAAATCATGCATAGAGAGATACCTCTAAGCGCTACTTGTGTACGTGTTCCTACTCTTCGCGGACATGCAGAAGCTGTGAGTGTAAAATTTGCTTGTGAAGTTGATGCAAATAGTGCAAGAAAAATTTTAGAAAAAGCACCAAATATTGTAATTCTTGACACTCCAGAAAAATCAATCTATCCTATGCCTTCTATCGCGCTAGAAAAAAATGAGACTTTTGTTGGACGTATTAGAGTAGACAACTTTGATAAAACTATACTTCATATGTTTATAGTAGCTGACAATTTAAGAGTTGGTGCTGCTACAAATGCTGTTCGTATTGCCCAAAAATGGGTAGAGATAGAAGAAGGAAAATAGATAATGTTAGAAAAACTTTTTGAAAAAGGTTTATGGAACTCAAGATTTATAATCCTTCTTGCTGTCTTTTTTGGACTAATTGGAGCAGTTTTACTTTTTATAGTTGCAAGTTTTGATATTTATGAAACAGCGAAGCATGTTCTAAATACTTATATTACGCATGAACATCCAGAACATTTTCACGAAGAGGTTGTTGGCGGAATCATTGGCGCAGTAGATCTTTATCTTATAGGCGTTGTAATGATTATCTTCTCTTTTGGTCTGTATGAACTTTTTATTTCAGATATAGATCCAGCAAAAGATGAGGATGGGTGTGAAAATCAACTATTAGCAGTTCATTCACTAGATCAACTTAAAGATAAAATATCTAAAGTTATCGTAATGGTTTTAGTTGTTGGATTTTTTCAAAAAGTAGGGCACACGGCATATAGTGGTGCTTTAGATCTACTATATTTGGCACTATCTATAACAGCAGTTTCCGTAGGTCTTTACTTTTTAAGTAAAGTCGGAAAAAGCCACTAAAAAAATATCAAGGATTAATATGAGTAAAATATTTGTAGATGCGTGTTTTGGCAAAGAGACTCCATACACACCAGTTTGGATGATGCGTCAAGCTGGTCGTTATCTTCCAGAGTACATGAAAGTTCGTGCACAAGCTGGTAATTTTCTAAACCTTTGTCATGACCCTAAAAAGGCTTGTGAAGTAACACTTCAGCCAGTAGACATTGTAGGAGTTGATGCGGCGATACTCTTTAGTGATATTTTGGTAGTTCCAAATGAGATGGGAATGGATTTGAAGTTTGTTACAGGAGAAGGTCCAAAATTTGATAATCCTATAAAAGATGAAGCAGACTTAGATAAGCTTATTGGCGGAGAAGAAGCCGCTTCAAAACTTACTTATGTTTATGACACTATCAAACTTATAAAAGAGCAATTAGCAGACGATAAGGCCTTAATAGGCTTTACTGGGGCTCCATGGACACTTGCTACATATATGATAGAAGGTGAAGGAACAAAAACATACAACATATGCAAGAAAATGATGTACTCAAATCCAAAACTTCTTCATAAGATACTTGCAAAAGTAACTGAAGTAGTAAAATTTTATATGGAAAAACAGATAGAAGCAGGAATAGATGTTGTTCAGATTTTTGACTCATGGGCAGCTGCTATTGAGCCTTCAAAATATGATGAATTTTCATGGAAGTATATGGTTGAAATTGCAGACTACTTAAAAGAAAAATATCCTCATATTCCTATCATAATGTTCCCAAAAGGAATACCTGCATTTTTAGATAAAGTGTATGGAAACTTTGAAGTCTTTGGAGTTGATTGGTCAACACCAATGGGCTTAGCAAAAGAGAAACTTGGAAGTCGCTATGTTCTTCAAGGAAATATGGAACCATGCAGACTATACTCAAAAGAGGCTACTACTGAGTGCGTAGAAGCTCTTCAAGAGATAATGGGCGGTAAAAGACATATCTTCAACCTTGGACACGGAATTCTACCTGATGTTCCAGTAGAGAATGCAAAACACTTTATCAAAGAGTGTCATAGAGTTAGTAAAAAATAATTGAAAACAATTTTTGGTCCTATAAACTCAAGAAGATTTGGTTCTTCTTTGGGTATAGATCTCTCCCCTGCCCTAAAACAGTGTAATTTTGACTGTCTTTACTGCGAACTAGCTCCTAGTGCAACAACAGATAAGCAGATAGAAGTTATAGAAGTATCGACTATTATTAATGAGCTAAAAACTCATCTAAATGATAAGATAGATGTTATAACCTTAACCGCAAACGGAGAACCAACTCTTTATCCATATCTTGATGAACTTATCGATGAGATAAACAAAATAAAAAACTCCACTCAAACACTCATACTAACAAACAGTGCAACACTAGTTGATGATAAAACTTTCTCTTTACTGCTAAAACTAGACCAAGTAAAACTCTCACTTGACGCTATAAGCTCGAGCATCTTTAAAAGAATAGATAGACCTCACAAAGATATAGATATAAACAAAATAGTTCAAAAAGTAGAAGAGTTTTCACACATATACAAAGGAAAACTCTTTATAGAGATACTATTTGTTCGTGGATTAAATGATACAAAAGAAGAGATATCTAAGCTAAATGAAGTTTTATTAAAAGTAAAAGCAACCAGAATTGATTTAGGCACGATAGACAGACCTCCAGCCTATCCAGTTGAAGGGCTGAGCTACAAAGAGCTCTATGAAGCTTCGCTTCAATTTGATAGCTCACTTCCTGTGCATTTAGCCTCACGAGTCCATGCAGAACCAAACAACACATTTTACAGCAATGAAGATATTTTAAACACACTTGATAAACGACCATTAACCATAGAAGATATAAATTTATTATTTGATGAGGATAGTAAAAAACGACTAGAGGAGTTGATTTCTAAAAAAACAGTTGTTACTAAAAAAATAGGCTCTTTAGAGTTTTATATACTTCACGATAATGAAAAAAGAAAACGCCTAAAATAGCGT
>CAMBTK010000041.1 GCA_945870785.1 Sulfurimonas crateris | reverse complement strand
AAAGCTTGTGATGGTGGAGATGCTACTGGATGTTCTTATCTTGGATGGGCGTATACTGATGGCCAAGGTGTGGAACAAGACAGTTTTAAAGCTGTAGAACTCTTTAAAAAAGCTTGTGATGGCGGAGATGCTACTGGATGTTATAATCTTGGAGTTATGTATAACAGTGGTGAAGGCGTAAAACAAGACTATTTCAAAGCAGCAGAACTCTTTAAAAAAGCTTGTGATGGTGGAGATGCTGGTGGGTGTTATAATCTTGGAGTTATGTATGCCAATGGTCAAGGTGTGGAACAAGATAGTTTCAAAGCTGTAGGACTCTATAAAAAAGCTTGTGATGGTGGAGATGCTACTGGATGTTTTTGGCGTGGAAATTCATATGCCGTGGGGATAGGCGTAGAACAAAATTATTTCAAAGCAGCAGAACTCTATAAAAAAGCTTGTGATGGTGGAGATGCAGAAGGTTGCAAGGCTTATGCTAAATTAAATAAATAGTACTCATTCCATCCTCTCCTGAGGCGGAATGCAATAACATCAATCCTGCTGTCTTCTAAAAATAGCAGGCGTTTCTAAATCAATATTAGACATTTTCAACCCTTTTTTTCTTCTTGTTAAAGTAACAGTTCTAATGATTGGCTCTTTTATTGCTTCAATCTCAGCATCTGTCATTTTGCCATATGCACTTAGTATCTGCTCTATTGTTGTACAGAAACCTGCTACATGAGCTAAATCAACTTCATCTGAGCCATTTTCAACACACTTTTTATATTCTATATATCCATCTTTTAAACTTTCAAGTAAATCTTTTAGTGGTATTTGCATCAATTGCTCATTCATCATTTTCCTTTTAATTTTCCATGTAATATTATGTAAATAGTATAAAATTTTTTAACTATTATAGCAAAGTATCAATTACTAATTAGGTAGTTTTCATCTCTTTGTAAGCCTTCCCAAAAACTGTACCGCCTAAAACAGAATAATTTAAAAACTAATATTCATGTGTTTAGTTTTATTTGCTTCTTTGTGTTTTTATCTCAAAAAAGAATGGCTCAAATATATTTCACTTGAGTTATTCATGATATTTATAATTCTATGTTTTTTCACTTTTATTCAGGGCTTAGCTTTGAATAAACCCAAAATCCAGAACCTATACCAATTATAAGCCCTATAACTGTTTCTACAACATGAGGATTACCAACTATCGACATCCATCCACCAAATAAAGTTAATCCGACTATCCAAGCTAAAGTTAATGCAAAATTTTCTTTCATTTTTTACCTTCTTGTAGTTCTAATGCCACTTGTTCGTAAAGTTTCTCTATAAATTGTGTGAATTTTAGAATAGGCAATACAAGCAGTAATTTGACTATAGTTTGAAAGTGCTGAAAATATGGAGTTTTAAATGTGAGAAAGTGGTGACCCCGAGGAGAATTGAACTCCTATAGATTGCATATCTTAAAGATTTTATCTATATCTAAGCCCTATAATACTACAATCTTTAAAACTTATCAATATCTATGAGTGTTATCTAATCACATTATAAGTATGACCTATAACGATGACCCCATAGAGATGTTTACAAAAAGGTGTGATCCAATGGCTATTTTATTATCAGATTATATCGCTACAAAGCACAAAGGCTTGTTTATTCATAAGGATAATCAAGACAAGTTTCTATTTAATTTTAGAATTAATGGCAAAGCAACTAGGAAAGTGTTTAATGCTACTCCTGCACATACTAAAGCAGATAAGCTTAAAACAGCGTACAAAAAGCTTGAAGAGTTAAAAGGTGTAAAGACTAGGGTAGAGTCGTCTGGAGCTAATTTAGATGCTACTGTAGACGATTACTTTGACAAACTACAGAAGATGACAGAGCGAAACGAAGAGACCCAAAAGTCATACGAAAGACACTATAATAGATATATAAAGCCTACCATTGGCAAGATGAAACTTGTAAATGTAACACCAACGCATATATCAACTATTACAGCCCTTACAAAACATTTAGCTAACTCAACAAGACAAAAAAGCACTGCAATCTTGGTTCCTATCTTTAGACTGGCGATAGATGAAGAGTTGATACAATTTACACCTGTTAAACACATTCACAAGATTAAAAGAAAACAGCTTGAAGAGAAAAAAGTTATAAGTAATGCAGAAACTAAATACAGAGAAGTTTACAAAGCGATAAATGAAGTGTTTGCAGATAATCATAAAATCAGAGCGTTATTCTTATTTGGTTTTTATGGCAGAAGAAAAACAGAGGCACTACACTTGAAGTGGAGTGATGTTGATTTTGCTAATGATAGCTACACTATCAGAGGTGTAAACAGCAAGATAAATACAGATATGAGCTTCAAGCTTCCGCAAGATGTAAAATCAGCTTTACAGCAATGTGAACGCTTTAGCAGCTATATATTTGCAAGTGATAGAGACCCATCTAAACCAATATCTGAGATACGAGAACATGTAGAAAAGATTAGAGCAGCAACAGTACCAGAGTATAACTTTCACTGGATGCGTAATCTATCTGTATCTGCTCTATCTTCCATGGGAGTTGAAGCTATCCATCTGAGTTCCATGCTTGGACACACTGACACTGCAACAGTGAAACAATACTTGTCACTGCAACGAGAGAGTTCATCGGTGCATACGCTTGATGCTAGTAAAAGGTTGTTGGGGTGAGTGATTGGGAATCAATATGTGCTGATGCACAGTATGAAGAAGAGCAAGAGAAACTTAGACAAGAGTATTTTCCTGATGATGACACAATAGAAGAAAAACATGATGAGATATTATTTGAAAAACAAGCCATGGAAACAATAGCAAGACATCAACTTGTTGATTATTACGATAAAGATGCAGATTGGAAGATACTAAGCGATGATGAAAAGTTAGAATTCTGTTTCTCTATTTTAGAACCCATCAAAGCTGATAAGTTTCCACTGCTAAGACAAGTACACATTTTTACAAATCTCGTTAATTTAGATATGAAAGAATTAAATTATTATAGAATACTTAACTGTGCATTTTATGATGAAGTGTCACCAAATACAATAAGTGTGGAGATTAATCCAATCATACCAAAAAAGCACTATGAAGACTATCTTAAAAATCTATATGCCAATACTTCTATCAAAACCTTTAGCATACCATTAAAAAATTCAACTGAGTATCTTCAGGGGTTATTTGAAATATGGTTTGAGCATAAAGTACACAATTTAAAAGCACCAACTATACATAAAAGTATGAAGACATGGACCTCTTATGATGCAAGGCAAATTCAAAGATATATAAAAAACATTCAACTTCTAGTTCATTAGCTACCAATCTTCAAAGAGGACAAAATCTCGTATATTTTGTCTCCATCTTTCTTGGAAGATTATTGAATAATGTCACCAAGCGATGTATTAGAAGCTTTTAAAGTTTTTAGTTATTTGTGAATTAGATCTCATTTATGAGATTATACGAGGAGTCTAAATGGACTTACAAAATAAAGCGTGGTTAACACCACTTGAGGTTGAAGATTTATACGGGTTCAGCGTAAGCCGTCAGTCAAGGTTAAGAATGGAGAATAAAATACCATTTTCAAAAGTGGGTAGCTATATTCGCTACAGCAGAGAAGCTATTAACCAATGGCTTGAAGATGCGAGGGTATGCTAATGCCTAAACATTGGACAGCTGAAGAGCGTAATACTTTGAAGTATTTATTGACAAATGGGGTAGAGCTAAATGCTCTACATGTAGCATTGCCAAATAGAACAGCAGCAGCAATTTCAAGAGAAGCTACAAAGTTAAACTTTCGTACAAAATCTTTGAATGGTGTAAAAGTTTTATATGATGATATCAAACGAAGAAACAGAGTTGCTAAACTTAAAACAAGTGAAGCCAAAAAGAAAAATAAAGAAGTTGCAGCAGATGTAACAATCACTACTCGACATAGTGACACACCTGCTACAGCAGAAAGACTTGAAGAAAAATCTGCTGTAATGATAACACCTTTATCATTAACACTTACTAATACATGGATGGCTATTAATTCTAAAGCAGTTCAGATGTTACACGATGCTGACTTGAAAATAGACCCATACAGCATATTAGAATTATCAGAGTTAATAAAAAAATACAAAACGAAGGACATGTAATGAAACTGTTGCCGACAAAAATAAAAATATCAGGATATGCTTTTCCCACTAACATGTGGGAAGGCAAAAGTAATGAATCTAAAGAGCTATATGTATCTGTTATTGATACATTTGATAAAGCTATAGATGCAGTGTCAACATACACAACGCTACATCCAATGATTAAAAAGGAGAAAGCAAAAGTTGTACGATTATCGAATCTGCTTATTCAAGAGATAAAAGATATAAAAATCAACTTCCTGCATGGGATGATAAACATAGAAGAAGCGAATTTGTTTCTGTTTTCATTTTTTACACTACGAGAGCTTGATTTATTATTTCAAAGATATGATTCAAAGTTCCAGAACTGTTTTAGTTACTATGAATTGGCTGAGCATCATACTCAACGTACTTTTTGGCATGTGCAGATGATGATACATCATATATTCCCTCCTGAAGTTTACACGGAACTTACAGAAAAGTATTTTAGGAGTGCAGCATAATATAAATCTGCTCAAGGTTAAAACCTTGGGCGTGTATATTTATGTGGATGAATGAAGGATTATCGCTAGAAGTAGTGGTAGTAGTGAGCCGTGACTGCAAGAGTGACTGTCACAATGACTGAGAAGGTGACTGTCAGAGTGACTGTAAAAGTGACAAATTTATGACTGTCAAAGTGACTGTCAAAAGGAGAAAAACTAATGAGCATATTTGATAAACTAAAAGATGATACAGATATACTCATCTTAAAAATCAATAACTTTAACCCAGAGCAAATGGATGTTGAATATAGTGAACTGCTCCAAAACTATATCACTCCAAACAGAAGCTATATCACAATATCGGCAAGAGGAATATCTGCTGATGAAGTAGAGGTTGACACTTTGCAATATATCATAAAAGAGTGTTTTACATGCAGTGAAATACAAAAGTATCAAGCTGCTATCGTAGTCATCCATAAACTGTTTCAAAGACATAATGATTTAGATTTAGTTCAAGAAGCAAAAGATGAACTTTCAAATTATCTAAGCATAGGCAGCACAATAGATAGTGTAGATATGACTTTTTTAGATGAGAGCATAGGTGATCACACCGATAACTTTTTCTATATAATTGAAATATCTATAGGTGCCAATAAGATTCTAAAATATGGTAAAACAAATTCTCTGCCAAGATTGAGATTTGCAAAGATAAAAAATGACATTAAAGAAAACTATAGAAAATTCCACATATCTATAAAGCCGCTTGTATTGGCTTATTACAACGATATAGCTGAGTTTGAAGACATGGTAAAAGTTTCATTGAGTGAACATAATATTGGCTCAAGCAATTATAAATTTGCTGGTGCAAGTGAGACTTTCTCACTCAAAGATAAAGATAGGGTACTAGATATTTTAAATATATCTGCTGGAAATTTATCTAATACTGAAAAACTTGAGATACTTTATGACGAAATGTCATAAAGTATAGTAATACTGAATATAATTATATTTTGTGTATAATAAATGATTATTTTTCAAAGGAACTATATGAAAAAAATCTTTTTTGTGTTAATGCTATCAGTATCAGTATCAGTTCAGGCTTATACTATAGGTGGTGCATACGCTTCTTTTGTTAGTTGTGACTATGGACAGTATGGTTATGAGTATGGTTATATTGGTACTTATGATGTAAATGGAAAAAAATACCAAATATTTTTTGGTAGCAATTATTGTCAATATTAAAATAAAAGGAAATTACGATGAAAATATTTATATTCATACTTCTGCTTTTAGGCATATCATTTGCAGGTGATTATGAAAAAAATTCTGAGGCTAAGGTAGAGAAGCTTAAAAAATCTTGTGATAGTGGAGATGCCGTTGGGTGTTCTATACTTGGAGGTATGTATGAATTTGGAGATGGTATAAAACAAGACTATTTTAAAGCAGCAGAGCTCTATACTAAAGCTTGCGATGGTGGAGATGCTTTTGGGTGTTCTAATCTTGGGTTAATATATGATAGTGGAGATGGAGTAAAACAAGATTCTTTTAAAGCCGTAGAATTATTCAAAAAATCTTGTGATGGTGGATATGCTGGTGGGTGTTCTAGTCTTGGATTTATGTATGATAATGGAAAAGGTGTAAAACAAGATAAACTAAAAGCCGTAGAATTATATACTAAAGCTTGTGATGGTGGAGATGTTCGTGTATGTTCTAATCTTGGGTTTATGTATGCTAATGGAGATGGAGTAAAACAAGACTCTTTTAAAGCCGTAGAATTATATACTAAAGCTTGCGATGGTGGAAATATTTTAGGCTGTTATAATCTTGGGGTTATGTATAGTAATGGAGAAGGTGCAAAACAAGATTCTTTTAAAGCTGTAGAATTATTCAAAAAATCTTGTGATGCTGGAGATGTCAAAGGCTGTTATAATCTTGGGGTTATGTACGATAATGGAGATGGAGTAAAACAAGATAAAAGTAAAGCCAAAGAACTATACGGTCAAGCTTGTGATGGGAAAGTAGCTGAAGGTTGCAAGGCTTATGCTAAATTAAATAAATAGTACTCATTCCATCCTCTCCTGAGGTGGAATGCAATAACATCAATCCTGCTGTCTTCTAAAAATAGCAGGCGTTTCTAAATCAATATTAGAAATTTTCAACCCTTTTTTTCTTCTTGTTAAAGTAACAGTTCCAATGATTGGCTCTTTTATTGCTTCCATCTCAGCATCTGTGACTTTGCCATACGAACTTAGTATCTGCTCTATTGTTGTGCAGAAACCTGCTACATGAGCTAAATCAACTTCATCTGAGCCATTCTCAACACACTTCTTGTATTCTATATATCCATTTTTCAAACTATCAAGAAAAACTTCCACTGGTATTTGCATCATTGTTGTTTCCTATTTTGTGTTGGGTATATTCTAACTAAAAATCACTTTATATCTTTTATAAAGCAATTGGTTGTTTTATTATTTATGTGTATATTTTAACTCTTTTAAATTTAACATCATATTTCTAAATTATCTATATTCAACCAAACCCCATCACCCATATATATCGGTTCTGTAATACTAGAGTAGTCATTATCATCTGTTAATTCAACAGCCATTTCATCATCTAATCTTATCCCAGATTTGTTTATTCTTTTTAGCAATTCTTTGAGATTTGGTTCAAGTATGAATTGAATTTCCTGCTTTTCTAGCTCTTTTATTAGATTAACCTCTGATGCAAATAATGAGCACTTTTGCTTTTTATGAATATCAATATTTGCTAGATTTTTCAGTTCAAAATACTCTTCAGGTAAAAATATAATTTTACCATTGTACCAGATTAGACTAGTTGCTTTATCATTATAATAAAGTCTAAAGTTTTTTGCATCACTGACTTTGTCAGATAATTTCTTGTAGTCAGTTAATAGCATTTCGTTTGTAAAAATTAACATCTTGGTACTTTCAGGAGAAGCTTTGTCAGCACTTGTTTTTATATCTTTATGATTTTTTAATGCATTCTCTATTCCTACTATTCGTAATTCAATCTCATTATCAGGGGTAATAATTGCTTGGCTACCACAATTTTTACAATAATTTGCTTCGTAAATATTGACAGTTTTACATTTGAAACATATTTTATTCATTGTATTGTCTTTACTTTTTTTACTTGCTTAATACCACAATAAATACAGTAATTGTCATTTTTATCAATCACTTTTAAGCAGTTGCTACATGTATTTTCATCATTAATAACAACATTTAAATCTGAGAATCCCTTCTTCTTATTAGCCCTTGCCAAGCTGTATCCAATATATAATTCAATAAATGTAGCAATAGCCCATGGTCCCATAACAAATGCCCATAAAATAGATATAATAATAATGCAACACCATCATCATTTTGGATTAAGCCTATTATAAAACCAATTGCTATAAAGACTACAATAAATCCTAAAATTACCAACTTTTACTCCTTTTTAAAACTAGTTATTTGGAAAACTTGTTACAACAACGAATATAATCATCACAATTACATACATTGTTTTCTAATGGCGTCCTTTATAAGTTTCTCATTTATACCAGCTTGGGCTAATTGTTTCCAAACTCTTTTAGCACAATCTGTACGTTTTTTATAAGCAGGATCCACCTTCTCCCTTATCAAACCAAATATTAAAAATAAAAATGGGAAAGCAATTATTAATAAAACTATTTCCATATGAGTCCTATAAGTTTAAATATATGAGTATTCTATACTTTAAATTATTTTATATTACTTAATGTCAGTTTTAGGTATTTTCTCGTTCCCAAGTTGTACTTGAGAATAAATACATGTAAAACAGAAACTTAAAGTATAGCCTCCCTAAAATCCAAGTTAGCAAAAATAACAGTATCACAGTTTAATATCTACATGCCAATATTTCATTAAAATTTTATAGTGATTTTTAAAATTTTAGTATGACTCTTGTTCTAACTTCAAGAGCTTATGAAAAACACTCTCCCCCCCATCACATCAATCTAGCTGAGTATTATCTAAATAAATATAAAGCAAGAGCCAACAAGTGGGTCTCTTGCATCTTCGTGAGGACATTTTTCATATTAATTACAGTAATCAAGTTATTTAAGGTTGCTTTATATAAAATGCCCTCTAATAGATAGTTGTGTGACTAAAGAAAGAAATTGAAAGGTTGCTAAAATGGGATTATTTGGAAAAGTGTTTGGTGGAATTATGGGACAAAATAAGAATAACCGTTTACAAGAAGATATGGACTTTGAGAATCAAGTTAAAAATGATGGTTATGAATATGCAGGAAAAAGAATAGCAGATTTATTAAATGAAAAAATCACTTCAAAAAATTTAGCAAAGCAATTTGTTTTAGAAGAATTGGATGGAGCAAGACAGGGTAATGAATTTGCTCAAAATTTTGTTAAACATAGTGGTTATAAATCTAATGAATATATAGGTGCTATCAATAAAACAAAATGGGAAGGTGAAGAGAGTGAATTAGAACATATACAATTATTCCTAAGAGCTATTTTAATAAAAATTAGCGATATTGATTTAATGGTTAAGTTATCTACATGTGTTGTAGATGAAACTATGAAGAGATGGAAACTTGCAAAATATTCTATAAATAATTCCACACATAAAATAACATTAACTAAGCATGAATTAAATGATATTAGAAGCCTTATGGCTGTACAAAATTCAATGCTTTTATCAATGGTTCAATGGTACCAAGCTGAGATACTAGATAATAAGCAAGAAGAAATAATTGCAGAAATAATTCATTTAAGCGATGATATTATCAAAAATGACTCTTGGGATAATGATTTTTTTGAAAATCAAGAAATAATATATATAAGTCTTACAGAACAGCAAATATATGTTATTTATAGCATATATCTGATGAATGATAATATGAAAAAGCTCGTTGGTATGCATTCTGTGTATTCGTATTATGTAGAAAAGTTTAAAAAAATAATTGATAGCTTAAATGATAGTGATAGTAATTTAACCAAAAATATTTTAGATAATGAACTAAATTCTTTGGAACAAGAATTTATCAATAAATTAAAAGGCTCATATTGTATGTATGACAGTGATGATGTTGAAATAGCATTGAAAACATTAGAAGGAAATAATATTTCATTTCAAGAATTCTTAGATTTTATGGAAAACGAAATAAGCAAAGGGGAAGCATTACTTAATATTGTAGTAGGAAATAATCACAAAGGATCTAGAAACTTAATGTATTCTATTAAAGTAGAAGAGATTAAAGATACGATTTTGAAGATATCTGAATTATCAGTAGTGAATATTTTGTTAGCACAAACAGAAATTATAGATATTATCAATAAAGAAGTTGTTTCAAATGCTCATCCTATGTTTGCCAATGTTATTGATAGTGTTATAGCAGATTTATATCGATTAACTATCGCTATATCTGTAGAAAAAAATCATAATAAAGTTCAAGGCACCAACTACACATTTGTCATAGGTGAAGAAGCATAATGAGAGCAATACAATCTAAAGTTTTGCCAGATAACTGGCTAAAACTTGTACAAAACTTTGATATAAATAAATCAAACTTAAGTGCCGAACACCTTCCATCTGGAGATTGAGGATTGTGTTCGTCACTCTGTGGTTACTTCCTACGCACTTACTATTTGAATTGGCGCTATTTGAATTGGCGAGTGAAGAAGTCTTGATCACTTGTCAGAGCTTATCTCACATGTGGAAGTAAAAAAAAGTGAAAACAGAGAAGAGGGCAGTTCTGAGATATATGTATGAAAATAGTGTATTTAATAAGTGAAAAGATGACCCAATGAAAACATAAAGCTGGAGAGTGCCTATATTAGGCTTATTAAGTGGTGACCCCGAGGAGAATTGAACTCCTGTAACATGGATGAAAACCATGGATCCTGACCGCTAGACGACGGGGCCACTCTTTAGCATTTTTTAGAAATGGTGTCCTGTGATGGATTCGAACCATCGGCCACCTCATTAAAAGTGAGATGCTCTACCAGCTGAGCTAACAAGACATAAACAAACATAGTGTTTGTGGATGGGAATTATAGACAAATAGGTTTTTTAAGTCAAGAAAAAAGAGTGTGAATTTTGAAATTTTTTATTTTACGTTTAAAAGAGGCATCTACATCAAAAAACAACAGGTTTATTTATGTTAAACATAAAAAATAATTGTGTTACAAAAAGAAGCGTAAGGAATATTTCTTGATAAAATCAAATAATATAGAGTCTATTTTATGTTTTTTTAGTATTCTTTTTTTGTTATTTAACAATAAAGGATATCTATGAAAAATAGATCAAGAGTAGCAGCTCTTATTTTAACAGGAAGCTTTTTGGCAATGGGTCTTAGTTTTAGCGGTTGTAGTGCCATGAATACGGCTATTAAGAAGAGAGATTTAGAGGTACAGACAAAAATGTCTGAAACTATATTTTTAGAGCCAGTGGCACCTGAAGAGAGAATTGTCTATTTTGATATTAGAAATACTTCAGATAAAGAAGTTAATGTGAAAGAAGGCGTAGAAGCAGCTTTTATAAACAGAGGGTATAAAATAACTCAAAACCCAAAAGAGGCTACTTATATGCTTCAAGGGAATATTTTAAAAGTTGGAAAGTCTGACTTAAGAGAGTCGTCATCATTTCTTGGTTCTGGTTTTGGTTCAGGGATAGCAGGAGCTGCAGCAGGAGCTGCAACAGGGTATGCCTTAACAGGTAGTAATAAAACTGCTGTAGGACTTGGTTTAGCTGGGGCTGCAGTTGGTTTTATTGGCGATGCGTTAGTTGAAGATACGATGTTTGTTATGGTAACAGACTTACAAATAAGAGAGAGACCATTAGAGGGTGAAGTTGTAACTCAAACTCAAAATGCAAATCTTGCTCAGGGAAGTTCAACTACTACAAAGCAAGATATCCAAGGCGGAAAAGTTGAGTGGAAAACTTACCGTACTCGTATCGTTAGTACTGCAAATAAAATGAATTTAAAATTTGAAGAGGCTCAGCCAGTTCTTGAATCTGCACTTGCTAAGTCTATGTCAGGCATATTTTAGTCTCTATTTGATGGCTTAATTGCCATCAAATATATAACGTCAATAATTAAAACTATTTAGCTAAAATAACTCCTTTAAAAAATTGCTTGGAGTGGAAGTGAACTACTATAGTTTTGAATACCCTTATCTTATACTTCTTCTTCTCCCAATCATATACTGCTTATACAGATGCAAAGAGCGTCTAAAACCTATATACTTTGTGCATCTTCACTTTTTATCTGCAAAGAAGAGTTTTTATAAACTTGAGTGGATTGTAAAAATATCAATTTTCTCCCTTTTATTTATAGCTCTAGCCTCGCCAATTATCATCGATAGGGTAGACCCACTAAATAGAAATGGAAAAGATATAGTTTTAGCGATTGATGCGAGTGGTTCTATGAACAGCAGTGGATTTGATTTTGAAGATGAAGAGAGGGGTTTAGAGAAGTTAAGCAGGTTTGAGATAGCTAAGTTAGTGGCATCTGAGTTTATAAAAAAAAGAGTTAGCGATAATGTTGGAGTGGTTTTATATGGAGATTTTGCTTTTATCGCTTCGCCAATTACTTATGAGAAAAATATAATAGTTGAGATGCTAAGTTATCTAACGCAAGGTATGGCTGGGCAAAATACCGCTATTGGCGAAGCAATAGCTATGAGTGTAAGAGCATTTAAACACTCAAAAGCAAAGAGCAAGATAGTGGTTTTGCTAACCGATGGAGAGCATAACAGCGGAGATATTTCTCCAAAAGATGCTACTGTTTTGGCAAAAGAGGCAAATATAAAGATTTATACAATCGGTATGGGTAACAGGGGAGAAGCTGATGAAGCACTCTTAAGGGAGATAGCAGGTAACAGTGGCGGAGAGTTTTTTTATGCGACAAACGCAAAAGAGCTAAGAGAGATTTATACGCATATCGATGAGCTAGAATCTTCAACTATAAAAAGCAGAGATTATCTTTTAAAAGAGTACAACTACTATCCGTTCTTGCTGATTGCACTTCTGCTTTTACTATACTTGCTAAAGAGAGAGATGAGCAAATGACGCTTCTTTATCCAAGCTATTTGTGGCTTCTTCTCATCTTGGTTCTGTTTTTTATAAAAAGAGATTTTAGAGAGTATAGAGTTTCTTTTTATGGCTATTTGCTTACTTTTATCTTTATAGTTTTAGCTCTTTGCAGACCAGCGATAGAGCAAGAGCCTATCAAAAGTGAGCAACTTTTAAGTGATGTGATAATCGCACAAGACCTCTCTTTTTCTATGCAAGTCCAAGATATAGAGCCTTCAAGATTGGCGTATTCAAAAGAGATGTTAAAAAAACTGCTTTATGCAAAACAGAAGAGCAGATTTGCAGTTTTAGGTTTTACTACAAATGCCATCATATTGTCCCCACTAACAGAGGATAGAGAGCTTTTGCAACACCTCTTTAACTCACTAGATGAGAAGTTTATAATAACTAAGGGAAGTGACGTAATGTCCGCTCTTAAGCTATCAAGAGATATATCATCTTCAAAGAGAGCCAGAGTAGTTATCTTTAGTGATGGAGCTGATGAGCTTGATTATAGCGCAGAGGCTTCATATGCGAAAACAAATAACTTAATTGTAAATATTTTTATGACCGCTTCAGAGATAGGCGGAGTGCTAAGGCTAGAGAGTGGAGAACTCTTAAAAGATGAGGGTGGAGATATAGTCATAAGTAGGCAAAATAGCGCTATAAAAGCGATAGCTGATGCAACAGGCGGAGTCTATACAAAAGATTTTGATGAACTTCTTAGTGCTTTAAATGATATGGATAAAGAGGAGCATAAAAGCGAAGTAGAGATTATGAGAAATATTGAGCTTTTTTACTACTTTGTTGCTTTGGCGATTATCACATTTTTACTCAGCGTCACTACTTTAAAGAGGTTCTTCATAATCTTTTTGCTTCTTTTTGGAGTTCATCTAAATGGGGATGAAAATTTTGACAGAGCAGTAGAGTTTTATAGAGCAGGAGAGTATGAGAAGGCAGTTGAAAAGTTTGAGATGTTAAAGTCTGATGATAGCGAGGTTAAGTCTATCATATACTACAACATAGGCAACTCGCTTGTAAGATTAAAAGAGTTCACTAGGGCTAGAGAGGCTTACTTGAAGTCGCTAACGCTAAGCTACTCTAGGGAGGCAGATGAAAATTTGGAGCATATAATTGGTGCTAGTGAAAAAAAAGAGATGAGCAGTGGCAAACAACAAAGCAACGACAAATCATCATTGGCTAAAAAAGAGAGTAGCAAGAAAAAGCAAAAAGAGGGCGGTGGCTCAAATATGAAAGTAAGTGCAGCTTCAAGTGGAAACTCCGATGACAAGGGCAAAAAAACAGAGGCCCAAAACAGTATAAATTTAGATGGTGGTAAAGCAAAACTAAGCTCTAAGCAGTATGAGCTTATAAACAAGAGGAGTGTTGATGAAAAAAAACCTTGGTAGAGTATTTTTAATAGTGAGTATTTTTTTACAAGCCTCTCTCTTTGCTTCAACTTATGAGTGGAGCAGTTTTGTAAGTAAAAAAAGTGCTTATGTAAATGAGGCGATACATCTAAAATATATATGTACTTTTAGTGATTTAGCAGAGTTATATAGCATAGATTTCAATCCAAGCGGAGATTATAAGAACTACCGAATAGAGATTTTAAGAGAGAGTTCAAGCATAGTTGATGGAAAAAAGATAAACAGTTATGAGTTTGTTTTTTTTGCTAAAGATGCCCAAGAGATTGAGATTCCTCTTTACGCTGTGATGAAGAAGACGACAAAAGAGTCTATCGAAGAGATGGTGATAGGAAGAGATAATGTTAAAAAAGAGGATGTGAGTAAAACAAGAGTTGAGCTTGAGAGGCTCAAACTCTCTATTAAAGAGACAAATACGACTTTTGTTGGAGATTTTACTATCAAAGTAGATAAACGAGAGCCCAAGGTTAGGGCATTTGAGCCGTATCATCTAAGAGTTGATATAAGAGGTGAAGGAAGCTTTGAAGCCATAGAACCTTTGGTTTTTGAGATAGAGGGTGTAAGAGTTTTTGCAGGAGAGGTAGCTCTAAAAACAGAGCTGAGTAAAGATGGAGTCAAGGGAGAGTGGAGTCAAAAGTTTGCTTTTGTGAGTGATAAAGATTTTACAATTCCAAAGCTAGAGATAACCTACTTTAGCCTAAAAGATGAAAAGTTACAACAACTGACTATTGATGCTGTTGACGTAAAAGTTGAGAGTGGTTTTGTAAAAGAGGAGCTCTTAGATAAGGTTGATGATAAGAAGTGGCATTTTGAGCTATCTTATCTCTACTATCTTCTCACTTTTATAGCTGGTTATATAGCTGCAAAAGTAAAAATAAAAAGAGAGCCAAAGCCTAAAAACAGGGATGAGCTCTTTTATAACAATATAGAGAGTGCAACCTCTCTAGATGAGTTAATGGTTCTCTTAGTTCTTAAAGATGCAAAAAAATATGACTCACTAATCAAAGATATAGAGGCTAAAAGAGTTGTATCACTTAAAAAAACAAAAGCAATGTGCAGAGAGTTTAAGTGATTTTGATTAAAATAGTGACATTAAAGATAAAAAATGGCGGAAATTTAATATGGTAGAGTTTTTTAGATATTTGAGTTTTATATTTTTTGTTACTGTTTTTATGGGTGGATGCTCTCAAAGAGTAGCTATAAAAGCACTTGAACCTGCAGAGATTGACCGTGCAACGCTTACTAAAAAAATCAGTGTTACGAACTTTGAAAATGACTCAGTTGGGCTATCAGGCAAGATAGAGTCAAAACTTATCTCTAAAAAAATAGATGACAAAAGTTATTTTACGATTGTATCAAGAAGAGATTTTGAGAAGATTATTAGTGAGCAAAAGGTGCAAAATAGCGGTTTGGTAGATGTGTCAACAGCTGTTGAGGTAGGAAATCTTATCGGCGCAGAAGCTAT
>CAMBTK010000040.1 GCA_945870785.1 Sulfurimonas crateris | reverse complement strand
AAGTAGTTGATGAAAAACTAGAAAATATAAACAAAAAAGAGCTGGAGTTAAAAGAGATAAAAGAGGCTCTCTTTAAAGAGCTAGATAGAGAAAAAAGCTCCCTTAAAGAGAGCTATGAGAGTGCCATAAATGAGGCAAAAGCAGCTGCTAGAGCTGGAGATACACAAGCTATTCATAGAGCTATGAACAAGGCTAAAGAGAGACTTCCACAAGAAAAAAAAGAGCAACCAATCGTGCAAGTTGCTGAATTTAACATCGGAGATAGCGTAAAGTATCACAGCAAAAAAGGTGTGATTGTATCTATGAAGGATAAAAAAGAGGCTATTGTAGAGGTTGATGGAATGCGTGTCCGTGTTAAAACATCTCATCTTAAGCACTCTGAGTTTATAAAACTAAAGCCGAAAACTGACGTAAATCTACAAGTTCAAAAAAGAGCAGGATTAAAATGCGACCTTCATGGCATGAGAGCCGAAGAAGCCAATGAAGTTTTAGACAAATTTATCTCAGATGCACTCATAAACGGTTGGGATGAAGTCATAGTCTATCACGGCATAGGCACGGGAAAACTCTCGTACGCAGTCAAAGAGTTTTTAAAAGCACATCCAAGAGTAAAAAAGTTTGAAGACGCACCACAACACATGGGCGGTTTTGGGGCGAAGATAGTGAGTTTATAAAACTCCCTCAAGGGGAGTTTACAGGAGAGAGAAAAGAGAGTTAAAATTTGTAGTTTACACCGACAAACCAGTTTGAAATAGGGTCAATTTCAACTTTTACATCAACACCGCTCACTGTTACTGTATCTTCCATATTTGACTTCATATAGCGATAGCCTACCTCGGCAGAAAAATTTTCATTGATAGCATAGTTCACACCAATTTGTGCACCAAAAACAGCTCCTGAGATATCTAATTCTGGTAAATCATCAACTTCTGCAGAACCATATCCAACAAAACCACCAACAAACGGCTTGAGGTCACTGTTTCCAATAAGATAATCATACCCTAGACCAACATGATAAGAAGTTCCTCCATCAACATTGACATTTTGATAAGAAATTAAAGCACGGCTATTTTTATCAAAATAATGCCCTAATTTTAATGTAAATGAACCGCCATCATCACTCTCTTCTGCACTAACTCCAGCGGCAGAAGCTTTCATATCAAACTTAGTGTTTCCAACATCAACACCTATATAGTTCCCACTATCCGCAGCCATCAACCCACTTGCCAATAAAACAGCCAATGCTATTTTTTTCATAATTCCATCCTAAAAGTAATCTAACTAACCATAGTTAGTTGATGCAACATTCTATTATCAATAAACTTACACAAATATTAACTATAGGTAGTTTTTTTGCAAGATATAACATCAGAAAACATAGATGAGCTTCATCGAAAAATTGGTACTAATGTTATGAGAGTTAGAAAAGAAAAAGGGCTAACTCAGCTAGATTTAGCCCTATCTATTGGCTTAAAATCTGTCGGTCTTATCTCTGTTGCTGAAATCTACCACAACAAAAAGCACTTCAACATCGAACACCTCTATAAAATTGCCACCGCTTTGGATGTAGAAATCACCGACTTTTTTAAAGATATCCAGACAAAATAGCTCTTTTATTGTGCTAAAATACATGCTATGAACAACAAAAATGAAATAATAAATTTTTTACAAAAAAACAAAAACTATTTAACAAATGTGTATCACATCAAAAAAATTGGTTTGTTTGGCTCATTTGCAAGAGATGAGCAGACAAAAGAGAGTGATGTGGATTTGTTGGTTGAATTTGAAGATGGCGTGAAAGATATTTATGATACCAAACAAGCATTAAACCTCTTTTTATCAAGTGCCTTTAAAAGAAGCGTGGATATAGCTAGAGAAAAATATCTAAAACCATACGCAAAAGATTTTATTTTAAAAGATGCCATTTATGTCTAAAATTAAATTTTATTTACTCTAAATTATGAAAAAAACAGCAATCATCGGCGGTGGGGCTAGTGGCTTAATCTGTGCCATATTTTGTGCAAGAAAAGGTGTAGAGGTCGATTTGTATGAGCAGAACTCAAAGTGTGCAAAAAAGATTTTAGTTTCTGGAAATGGGCGTTGTAACATTACAAACACAAATCTTACATATAACGACTACTTCTCACAAAATCCTTTATTTGTGGAGTTTGCGCTTAAAGAGTTTGGCTTTTTGGAGTTTGAGAAATTTTGTCACAGTATTGGGCTTTTGCTAGACGCTAAAGATGACGGACGAGTTTATCCACTAAGCAATGAAGCAAAAAGCGTTGCCTCTTTGCTAATAAACTATGCCAAAAATCTAGGTGTAAATTTTCATACCGATACAAAAATAACAGATATAAAAAAACTTCTAAATGAGTATGACGCAGTTGTTGTAGCAACAGGTTCAGAAGCGGCTTCTCACCTTGGTGGAAACAGTGACGGATTGGAGTTTGCAAAAGAGTTTGGGCACAATATTGTCCCAACCTATCCATCTCTTGTTCAGCTTCATCTTGACTCTAAAATCGTAAAAAAGATGAGCGGAGCCAAAGTTGATGGAGAGGTAACACTCCTTATAAACAACAAAAAAAAGCTTACTTCTAAAGGCGACATCCTTTTTGCTGATTATGGCGTATCTGGTTTTGCGGTTTTGGATATATCACAAAGTGCAAGTGTGGCTTTGATGGACTCTTCTCATGTAAGCATCTCGATAAATCTGCTTCCCTCTTTTAATGCACAAAAGCTCTCATCTCACATAAGCTCTCTTGCTCTTAATATGCCTCAATTTACTATTTTGGATATTTTAGCGGGGCTTGTTCCCTTAAAAATTGCTCAAGCTCTTTTGGAGGATTTAGATATTTTATCTTCTATCTCTGCCGATAAAATCAATGTAAAACTCGCCAAAAAAATAGCAAACCAACTCTTAAACTGGCGCCTTGAAGTAACCGACACGCATGGTTTTCGCCACGCTGAAGTTAGCGGTGGCGGAGTAGACACAACAGAGATAAATCCAAAAACTTTTGAGTCACTAAAGAAAAAAAATCTCTACTTCTGCGGAGAGGTATTGGATATTGTGGGTAAAAGAGGCGGATACAACTTCGCCTTTGCTTGGGCAAGTGGACACCTTGCTGCAAAGGCTATAAGCAGAAACTAAATCTTATTTTCAATAGTTGCAATATGACCGTTGTCGTCATGATGGATTGTGATTAGTTGAGAGTCGATTGACTCTCTTAGTTTTGCACTATCTACTTGAAAATACTTAGCGTACTCATCAAACTTATAAATAATATGCTCACTAGGGGCAACGTGACGATTTAGCCACGATAAAATAAATAAGATACTAGGCGTTGCAACAAGCATAATTATGGCATGTTCAACCGTAACTGCTGATATTTCATCAAAAATGACATGTGATATCTCATCTACATCAGCATCTAAAGTCATAATATTATAAAAGACTATTATCAGAGGTTTCCATAGATATATCCATCCAGCCCATAGCAAAACTGTCACTACGTCCCAACCTATTTTTTTTGAAAATGGCATTTCATGACGTTTGTTTATGATGAGTGTTCGCTTTTTCATGATTTACCCTTTTTGCTCTTAGCTACTTGTTGATGAACTCCCCTGTCTGGACTAACCCATCTAGCACGAGTTTTTTTACCAAATATAACCTTTGGAAGTGCCGTTACAGCAGTAAAGAGATTTAGAAACCAAAATGCAAATGGATACCAAATCATCCAAAAATAATTTTTTCCCAAACCATCATCGTAATGACCATCAAGCCACTTACTTACTCCAAACTGTACTAAACATGCGCCAATCAAGATAACACTTCCCTGATCGGGTAAAATTGGCGATTCACTTGGCGTTAAAAAGCCTGTTGGAAAAAGCAAACCAGCAATCCAGACCAAAATAACCAAAACCATAGTATACGCCCAAACCATACTAAGAAGCAACTCTATCATAAGCCCCCAAAGATGCGTCTGTTTATGTAAAAATAGAACTTTAAAGTTTTTAAACATAACCTGCGCACCACCCATAGCCCAACGTAAGCGCTGTTTCCATAGCCCTTTGATAGTCTCTGGCATCAAAATCCATACTAAAGATTTAGGCTCAAAACGGACATCCCAGCCGTTTCTCTGCAACTTCCATGTTATGTCTATATCTTCAGTCAGCATATCAGGGCTCCAGTAGCCAACCTCGTGAACAGCCGATTTTCTAAACCCAGTAATTACGCCAGAAACCGTAAATAGACGCCCAAAACTACGCTGTGCACGTTTTATCATACCAACGATGGATGAGAATTCGCCTACTTGTATCTTGCCGAGCAGACTTGTACGGTTTCTTATCCTTGGGTTACCAGTTACTGCTGCAACTTGTGGATAACGAACAAAATGTTTAGCCATCCAGTAAACACAGTAAGGGTCAATGAGAGCATCCCCATCTATACAAATCAAGTACTCATGTTTTGCAACTAAAGAACCAGCCTGAAGAGCCAATGCTTTGCCTTGATTTTGGGCTAAATTTACAACTTTTAGTCTTGGATTCTCTTTTGCCAGAGCAACCAATATCTCCAAAGTATCATCTTTGCTTCCATCATTTATAGCTATGACTTCAAACTCTGGATATATCACATCTAGCGCGTAAGTAATCGTCTCAATTGCGTTTTCTCCTTCATTGTAACAAGGAATTAATATAGAGACACCAACCCAGCTCTCATTTTCTCTCAGTTCTGGAATCGTATCATTTACATAACGTTTCTCATTTTTAAAATAAAAAAATATCGCCCCTATCATCCATAATGTTGACATAAAAAGCGGATAGTAAAATACATAACCAAGCATTGCGTGCCAGATATAGTGCCACCATATAAAAAATGTTGCCATTGACTACTCTCCTAGTTGTTTGGTGTAGCTAAACTTGGTGTTATGGTATGCATTCGCAAATCTTTTTTTGCAAAATCTTCTCTGATTACATCAGCATCTGGAACATTTTTATATAGATTATCAGGATAGTATGCGATATGATGCACTCCTAAACTATAAAGATGCTCTATGGTTTGACTAAGCTCTGTTGCTGGTATTGGCGCACTATCTTTTCTCCAATCCACACTTTGAAGCTCCATAACAGTGCGCTCTAATCCGCACTCATCCTCTTTTATATGCTTTACTATATCGTCATAAAACTCTATATGATTTGTAGCTTGTTCCATATATGGCATAGCCATAATCGCTGTGTAGTCATATTTTTTGATAGATTCGCTTAGTGATTGAGCGTACCACTCCTGTGCATTTTCATGAAGAGCTACTTGTGCATATAAGTTACGTGCACTCTTTAGCCCAGGTTGCTCATCTCTTAGTATTTGAGCGAGTTCCATCGCAAAATCATCCAAATACTCAGTTTTTAGTTTAGTCCACTTTGCAAACTGCTCTTGATTTGCTCTAATCTCATTCACACTTTGAGCTAATCCCCATTTTTTGTACTGCGTTCTTGCTGCTTTGCTATCATCTTCATAATCAGAGAGAGTTACATCATCGTGAAAGAGTATGCCATCTATAAAGGTTGATTTTGCCAAATCTTCATAAATCTCTTTTATAACTTTTTGCGCTCTTGTAGAAAATGGTGACAACCTTGGATAGCCCATATTTAAGTGTGTTGGATCTACTTGAAGAGTAACTACTCTATCTTTTGCAGCAGGATTTTTGGCTGGTAGTTCCCACGCAATCATAGGCATCCAAGCATAGATTCTACTTACGTGAGTACGAGTTCTTATCTGCCACGAGACTCTGTTGAAGAGATCTGTGCGCATCGGTATATTTCTGTTTGGAAAATATACATAATCAGCAGCACCATTAGCATCAGGATCAGCAAATGCTTGAAGATAGACTGTATTTATGCCCAAGTTATTTATACGATCTAGCAAGTCACCTAGATTTTTCTCTTGTTGTTGTGGGTCTGGGTCATAGATATAATCCAAATCTATATGCGCTGCTTTTGTAGCTCTAGCATCATCTGTAAAATTTGCATCTCGTATCGCCATAGCCAACTTTAAATCAGGAATGGTCATTTTTCCCTCGACTAATATACGTCTCAAAGCACTCAACGGTGTGTTTTTTGTATTGCTTCCATCATCAAGAGTCAGTCCGATAAACATCCCTAGTTTTTCAGCCATTTTAGTAGCCTTTTTATTGTAGTAGCCATATGGCCAGACGATTATACGAGGTCTTTGTTCTGTATATTTCTTTAAAAATGTAGTGCTTTGCAACATATCATCATGTATACGTTTTGTATAGCTTGTCTCATTTTCATACATCTGCTTATCTTCTAGCCACTCTCTTGCTTTTACTGCTGGAAGTTTGTTTCCTTGTGGATTTCCAAGTACACCTTTATGCAGAGCGTATGTATGACTTGCAATCTCAACTAAACCGCTTGAGAGCATCTCTTTTATCTCTTCTTGACTTAGAAATTTACTTCTGTCTATCATATGTCCATCAAAATCAACTCTCTCTTTTGATTTTTGCCAACTGCCAACAACTGCTATAACGGTAGGAATTTTGTATTTTTTTATAATTGGGAAAGCATTTGCATAAACAGATTGGTATCCATCATCAAATGTAAGCAAAACTGCTTTATCTGGAAGTTGCTTTGCACTTTTTCTATACGCTAAAATATCATCTACACTAACAAAGTGATACCCACTATCCATCAAAAAACGAATCTGCTCTTCAAAATTTGCAGGAGTAACTGTATAAGTTGAGTTTAGTGTTTCGCCTTTTTGGGCTATTTCGTGATAACTGAGTATCGTAAACTCATTTACATTTTTATCTCTGCTACAAAGAGTTGGAAGCTCATTTGCCACAACAAAATTCTCTGCAACTAACATTAACACAAAGATTAATTTAAACATTGATTTTAACATACGGTATCTATCTCCAGCGCTGTTTATATAGCTATTTTCAAGTTCGATATTGTATCTCAATTTCATAGAACTAAAGTGGAGTAATAAAAACTCCCTCTCCTAAAAACGAGTTGATATTTTCAACACTAATAGCAACTATTCGCTCCAATGCTTCTTGCGTATTGTAAGCGTTATGCGGAGACAAGATTACGTTTGATGAGCGCAGAGTTGAAAAGACAATCATCGCTTTTTGAAGCTCAAGCGCTGAGAGCGTGTCATTTTTAAGATACTTCTCCTCTATCCAAATATCTTCTGACTCAAAAGTATCAAGCCCAACACCGCCTTGGAGATTTTTTAGAGTTAGCTGCTCAACGATAGCTTCTATCTCTACGACATTACCACGAGCCGTATTTATGAGCATTGCAGAGCTTTTTAGAAGAGATATGTTTCTCTTGTTTATGAGATGAAATGTTGATGGATTTGCTGGAACATGCAGTGTTACGATGTCGCTTTTAGATAAAAGTGTCTCAAGTGAAACATACTTAACATGAGGCAGTTTTACTATATCTGCATCTTCGTGGTGTGCATGGCACAAAACTTCCATTCCAAAACCTCTTGCAATTGAGACTACATGTGAGCCTATCTTGCCAGTACCAATTACACCTATCGTTTTGCCAAAAAGGTCAAACCCTTTTAATCCATCACGATTAAACTCTCCTCTTGAGAGCCTCTCTATCATCGGTTTTACCCTACGAGCCAGTGCCAAAATAAGAGCAAAAGTGTACTCAGCTACTGTATTTTGCCCATAGCTTGGAACATTTGCAACTTTTATATTGAGCTTTTTACACACCTCTATATCTATATGGTCACTTCCAGTTGAGCGAGTGATGACAGCTTTGAGATGTGGGAGTTGAAGCAGAACTTTCTCATCTACGCATGAGTGTATAAACGTACAAAGCAGGGTCGCATCAGAAAATAGTTCTGCATTTTTTGCGTTTATACTCTGCTCAAAAAAACGGATTTGATTATGGTACTTTTCATCAATCAAACTTAAAATACTCTCTTGCTCTTTTTGAGATACCTCAGCAAAAACTATCATAACTCACCCCTTAAAATTTAGATTTTTTTCTATAAACCATACGAGCTACTTAAATCCCCATCCCATTTAACTGATTTGCTACATACTTTGCGTGGTTGTCCGTCATGCCTACTATGTAGTCAACTACTCTTTGGTACATATTGTACAAGCTTTGCTCTTTTTTTGGTCTATCTTCGCCCATAAGCTCTAGTGCTCTTTTGTATCTAAAAGAGAGTTTACTCTCATCCTCTTTTTTATAAAAATCATAGGTTGCATGTATAAGGTTATCAAGCAGTGTCTCTATGATGTTGTAAGCTCCAAGCTCTAACTCTATCTTTCTTTTTTCATTAAATATCTTTGCACTTGCTAGTTTTTTAGCCGCTTTTATCGCTCTTTTATACTCTATATTTGTAAAACAATCTATCAAATCTTTTGGCTGTTCATCGCTCATGATTGCATCAAAGTTATTCTCAAACACTTCCATTGTATGAACGGCCAGATTGTGGATAGAGATAGCAACTAGTCTTGATACTTTTTTTATATCTGAATACTCATCATCTGCATAAACAGCCGCCACGTCTTCTTCACCACATATAAGGGTAAATATCTCTTTCGTATCTTTTAGAGTTATGATTTTAAGCTCAACTGCATCTTGTAAATCAAGTAAGCCATAGCAAATATCATCAGAGGCTTCCATGAGGTATGAGAGAGGATGTCGTTTGTAAGAGCCGTCTATTTTCACAAGCCCTAACTCCAAAAACAGAAGTTTGAAAAACTCCGCTTCACTTTGAAAAAAGTTGAATTTTGATCTGCCTAGATGCTCACATCTAGCTGATGAGTGAGGATACTTTACCAAAGCTCCAAGGGTCGCAAAAGTCAGTCTCATTCCTCCGCTAAAGAGATTATTTTCTATCTGGCTTACAACTCTAAAGCTCTGTGCATTTCCATCTATATGGACGAAATCCTCAAGTTCATCTGAGCAAAGTTCTTTTAAAAAAGGCTCATCTCTATTTTTCTCAAACCACTCTTTTATAACCTCTTCCCCAGCATGTCCAAATGGAGGGTTGCCTATGTCATGCGCTAAACATGCAGTTTGAATTATATATGCAACGTCATAAGGATTTATCTCTATCTCTGGATACCTGTTTTTTAAAAACTCCCCTGCTCTAAGCCCAAGACTACGCCCTACACTTGCCACTTCTAAGCTGTGTGTGAGTCTATTGTGAACATGGTCATTTTTTGATAGTGGATGAACTTGCGTCTTTTTTGAGAGTCTTCTAAAAGAGTTTGAAAATATAACTCTGTCATAATCTTTATGAAAACTACTTCGATAATACTTCTCCTCCTCCCCTTTAAACTCGCCATTTGTGTAGTATCTTTTATTTGAGAGTAGCTTTTTAAACATTTTTATTTCCAGATGTAAAAATTTTATATTGTTATATCACAATTTCTGCAATATCGTACTTTAACAAAACCAAAATCTCAACTTTTTTTTGATAGACTGCTATATCAATAAAACAAAAGGATTCACAAATGCCAACATCTCTTATCATCATTATAGTTATAGCTCTTGTACTTGTTTTAATGTACAACTCGCTTGTTGCTAAGAAAAACCAAGTTGAAAACATCTTTGCAAGTGTAGATACAAACCTAAAAAAGCGCTACGATCTCATCCCAAACCTTGTTGCGTCTGTTAGCAAATATATGGAGCATGAAAAATCTCTTTTAAGTGAAGTAACAAGACTGCGCGCAGAAGCTACAAAGCCAGACATCAGTGATGCACACAAGATAGCGCTAGACGCAAAGATAACCTCAGCTCTTGGCTCTATCATGGTTGCAGTTGAGGCGTATCCAGAACTAAAAGCAAATGAAAATGTAATGCACCTTCAACATACTCTTCATGAGCTAGAAGAGCAAATCTCAGCATCAAGACGCTCTTACAATCAAGCTGTTACAGACTACAACAACGCTATTGAGATGGTACCTACAAACTTTATGGCTTCACTTATGAGTTATAGAAGAAAGCAAGTCTTTGAGATAGCAGAAGGTGAGCGCCAAAACGTAAATGTTAAAGAGCTTTTTAACTAGGTTACGCGTTGAAAAAGATAAGTGAGCTTACTGATTTTTACTATAAATCTCTTTTTCCTACACTAGAAAAACTAGAAAAAGATAGAAAAAACCTTAGCCATAGAATAGTTATGGCTGGGATTATTTTAACTTTTATCGCTCTTGTTATCGCCTATATTTTAGGCTCTTTCTTTGAGTTTATAGTCGCTGGATACATAATTCTTGGTAGCCTTATTTATAGATTTTTAGTTCATGACTATACACATGAGTTTAAACTTAGCGTTATAAAGCCACTTATCCATGCGATTGACAACTCTCTTGATTATTCACCATCCCTACATATATCTCAACATCTCTTTGAGCACTCAAATCTATTTTCAAAGCCAGATAGAGTAAGAGGAAATGACTACGTTAAAGGCATGATAGATGGCATACGTATAGAGTTCTCAGATATACATGCTGAGAAAAAAACTCAAAACTCAAAAGGCAAAGACAACTGGGTTACACTGTTTCAAGGGCTTTATATAGTTGCAGAGTTTAACAAAAACTTCTCATCTCAAACAGTTGTTTTACCAGATAGCGCACAGAGTACCTTTGGAAATCTCATAGGGCACTGGCTTCAGTCAAATAATGGCGCTAGAGATGAGTTAGTCAAGATGGATAACCCAAAATTTGAAGAGGAGTTTGTTGTCTATTCAGGTGACCAGATAGAAGCTAGATACATTCTATCTCACTCTCTTATGGAAAAACTGCTCTCATTTAGAAACAAATCAAATCACCCCATACATGTCTCATTTAAAGCAAACCATATCTATATGGCGATTAGCTACAACAAAGACCTCTTTGAGCCATCTATCTTTCGTTCACTCCTAGAGTACAAAGTTGCTATGGAGTATGTAAAAACACTTCACCTTGCAGTTGGAATCGTTGAAGAGTTAAAGCTAAACCAAAAACTATGGAGCAAAAGATGAGCGAAAAAGAGATACTTCTCAAAAGTATAAAAGATTTTTTAACACCAAAAATGCTCAAATACTCCATACTGCCTTTTATGGTAAGTTTGGTAGTCTTATACATAGTTTTTTTCATTATCGCTGGTATGGGAGTTGAGCAGTTAGGCACACTTAGCGTTGAGAGTTCTCAAACAACCGTTGAGGGCGGAGTGCCTCATACTGAGAGTTTTAGCGCTTCTTTTGTTGGCTCATCTATTGGAAAATTTTTGATGCACTATGCCATTACTTCATGGCTTGTTACGTTTTTTATCTATACGGTTGGCACTTTTTTGGCTATCTACTTCTCTATCTTTTTAGCGGTTATCATCATAGGTTTTTTAACTCCTTTTGTACTAAAGGAGCTTCAAAGGAGGTCATACAACGATGTTTCGATGATAGGACATTCAAACCTTCTCTATGCCATATTTTTGGCACTAAAGTCAGTTCTCATTATGATTTTGCTCTTTATTTTACTTATACCGTTTTACTTTATTCCGTTTTTAAACATCATCGCGCTAAATCTGCCAATGTATTACTTTTTTCATAAAATGCTTACATTTGACATCGCTTCAAGTATATGCACAAAAGAAGAAGCTAGGGAAATAGCCTACTTTAGGGCTAACAACCTAAGAACAAAGACAGCCCTGCTCTACCTTATATCTCTTGTGCCCTTTGCGATATTTTTTGCAGCGATATTTTTTGTAATCTATCTAGGGCACACCTACTTTTTGGCAACAAGAGAGATTAGAGAGAGGGCTTAGAGAGATAGCGTAATTACTTTTTTATCTCCATATCACTAAGCATCTCTTTTACCAGAGGCTCAAAAAGCGCTCTACTCTTCTCGCCCTTATAATCTTTGTAAGCGTTATATAGCTTTTTATCTTTGTAGTATAGCTCTATGGAGACCAATCCATCAAAACTATAATCAGATGAAGTTTTTGAGAGCGGGTTTGTACACGCCTTTTTATAGTCTCTATGCTCAACCCTTAGTCTATAATCAGAACTCTCCAACAAAAACCCTTGGCTTGTCATTATCTCGCTAACACTCTCTTTAGAAAACGCATCACTAGCAACTATATCTATACTCTTGACCTCGGCTCCAACTTTGCTTTTATCATAAATATTTGTATACATAGTTCCATCGCACCCAACAAATATGAGCAACAATATAAATAAAAATATATTTTTCATTCTTATCTTTTTTATAGTTTTATTGAAATAGTAGATATATAAAATGATGATTAAAAAACTTACAGATATAAACTTTGTAGTTGAGAATTATCCCATTTCTACAAAGTCAATATAAGTTTGTTTAGAACTTTGAGATGTGTATAGATAGAGCTTCTATCTCTGCGTCGCCCAGTTTAGATACTTGAGCGCCCATTAAGCCTTTCATAGCTCCGCCGTAAGTTCCAGTTTTATAACCATGAAGAGCGTCCGCTATTTTCTTAGCATTCCAGCCTTTGATGATTTGTGACTTATTGAGTGCAGATTTAGAAGCATCAACGCCATGACACCCTGCACAAACTTTGTATATACTAACAACATCAACCGTAACCGCAGGAGTTTCAACAACTACAAGAGCTTCAGCAGCAGCTGCTGCTGCTTTAACATCTTCAACGATAGCTTTTGTCTCTTCAACAACAACGCTAGTTACCTCTTCTTTTGTTTGGGTAACAGCAGCTTTTGCTTCTTCTTTAACTTCAGCGACTACTGCTTTTATCTCCTCTTTAACTTCTTGCTTAGTTTGTGTTTCACTATTTGCGCTCTTAGCGGCATCGTCGCCACATCCAACCATAAACAGTGTTACAACTGCAAATAAAATAACTTTAATCATCTTATACTCCTTTGTATAGTTTTAAAATTATACTCCAAAATCTACTCCTCTTTATCCTCTTCTTTTAAAACCATAGCGCGGTAAGCTTCATCTTTTTCAACAAGTGACGCCTCATATAAAAACTGCGACGCTACAAAGTTTAATTTTTTTATCTTGTCATATTTTGCGTAGCTAAGATAGAGTATATCTTTTGCGCGAGTTACGGCTACATAAAAGAGACGTCTTTCCTCATCCAAAGATCCGCCACGATGCATAAGTTTTCGGTTTGGAAAGCGCCCATCCATAAGGTCAACTATATAAACTTCTTTGTACTCTAAACCCTTTGAGGCGTGAACACTAAGCAGGTTTACCCCCTCGCCTTGTGTTAAGTCTGAAGAGCCAAGTATCATGGCATTTAAAAATCTCTCGTGCTCAGAGTATGGCTTTGATAATTCCTCTAAAAGAACCATTTTTCTAGCGATTCTTGAGAGTGATTCAGCCTTTTGTTTCTCATCAATCGTGCCATCTTTAAGAAGTGCTCTTTTACTTGAGAGTTGTTCTGATATGTATTTGTATATCTCTGATTGTGCAATTTTTTGCACAATTACACGAGGCTCTTTAACACCTTTTAAATCTCTGTAAAGAAGATAAAAATCATGCAAGAAAGTAGCATTTTCTTTAGTGAGTTTTGGGTGTTTTAGGATTGGATTTTTCATAAACTTATCTTCAAATCCACACTTGGCAAACTTACCAACACTTCCAAGCTCTAAAAAATCATCAAAAAGCCCTAGCTGTTGGTTTAGCTTTCTCTTCTCAAAAGGGTTGCTCATAGACTCATCAGGAGCATAAAGTCCATAAAAAATTCTTCCATGTCCAAGCATCTTTAGCGCGATATAGAGCTCTTTTGCCATAGCCGAGCCAACACCTCTAGCAAACTCAAAAAGGTGGATAAACGCCATCATATCCGACTCATTCACAAGAAGTGTGTAGAAGTCCAAAACTGCTTTTACCTCACGCGAATCAAAAAAGCTAGTTCCGCCTTTTCGCTTACATGCAATACCTAGCTCACGAAGCCCTACTTCTATCCCATCGGCTGAGGAGTTATTTCTAAAGATAACTGCTATCTCTTCTCTTGGTGTTTGGGTATTACTTATCTTAAAGGCTATATCGTGGTACTGATCAAAAAGCTCGTCATACGCAAGAAGCCTTGGTGCATGGCTGTCATGCAGACGAGTGACTTCAAGTTTCTTTGGATAAATTCGCTCATTATGCTCTATAACTTTTGAAGCAAGAGACAAAATAGGCACTGTTGAGCGATAGTTTTTTGTAAGCGTATGCACTTTAGCAGATGGAAACTTTGTAGAAAATGTACCGATGATAGATATATCCGCCCCATTAAATGCGTAAATACTCTGATCATAATCCCCAACACAAAAGAGTGATGGCGGATTCATAGCGTCTATGAGAGTGCCTTGAAGCGCGTTTGTATCTTGGTACTCATCAACAAGAACTTCTTTATAACCTAGCTCTTTTGTTTTACAAATATCTCTAAAATTTAGAAGCAAATCATTAAAGTTTACAAAACCATACTCTTTTTTTAGCGCTTCAAACTCATCTACTATATCTGCGTAAATCATAGCAAAGAGCTCATGTTCAGGGTATTTTGACTTTATCCAATCTTCAAAATGAGCATTTAACTCCGTATTTTGATAAAAAGAGTAAACATCATAAAGATAGTTTCCGCCATAAGGCGTTATCTCAGCTCCAATATGCCCAAATGAGCGCTTTTCAAACACACTTCTAAAGAGGGTTTTTAGCTCACGCTGTTGTTTAAGCACAACCTTTTTATCATGCTTTTTAAGCCATCTGTAACTAACCGCATGAAAAGTTCCAGCATCGATTTTAGAAGCCACATCTTTACCAAAAAAATCAGCCACACGAGAGACCATCTCCGCAGCTGCTTTGTTTGTAAATGTGAGAAGTAGTATTTGTGAAGGCTCAACACCTTGGCCTAAAAGATGAGCAATTCGTCCAACAATAGTAGAAGTTTTACCTGTCCCAGCAGAAGCAATGATAAGATTTTGAAGCTCTTTAGAAGTAGCTGCCGCATACTGCTCTTCATTTAAACGAGAAAGTGGCAAAACGGCTCCTGTAAAGATTTTAAGAGTGAGATTGTACTAAGATAAGCTTGATTTAGATTTATTGCTAAAATGCTCTAAAAAGAGCATTTTAATTAGATTTGAATGAATGTTGAAGGTTTAACGCCACATACTGGGCAGTTTTCAGTAGGCATTCCAAGTTCTATATAGCCACATACTGGACAGAGATAAATGCCTATCTCCTCTATATCTTTACCCTCTTTTACAGCACTTAATGCTTTTTTGTAAAGCTCAGCATGAACTTTTTCAGCTTCAAGCGCATAACCAAACATCTTTTTTGCTTTATGTCCTTCAGCTACTGCTTGTTCATACATCGGCGGGTACATATCTTCAAACTCATAAGTCTCCCCACCGATTGCCGCTTCAAGGTTTTCTAGTGTTGAGCCTATTTTATCCATAGCTTTTAGATGCCCCTCAGCGTGGATTTTCTCCGCTTCTGCTGTTGTTTTAAAAAGTTTTGCTATATTTGTAAACCCATCTTTTTGTGCTTGTTTTGCAAACGCACTATATTTTTGGTATGCTCCGCTCTCTCCGCTAAATGCTACTTCTAAATTCTCTTTCGTATTTGGCATGTTCTACTCCATATGATGTTATTTTGTTGATTACATATCATTATAACGCTATTGGACTTAATAAAAA
>CAMBTK010000039.1 GCA_945870785.1 Sulfurimonas crateris | reverse complement strand
CACGCTCTCTGCAACATATGTTATTTCGTTTGGTTTATCAAAAACCTTTTCGATAAAAACGCCCTTTGCTGGTTCGTTATCTTTGTTTGTTATGCTAACTGTATATTCTACATTGTCACCAGTTTCAGGTAGATTTGAACCCGTAATAGCTAAGCCGTTAAATGATACATCTTCAAGATAACATACATCTGGAGTATATAGTTGTGTAGAAAAGGCAAACATTCCAGGAGCAAATTCATCAGCAGTACCACTAGAAGCTCCACTTCTTAGTTTAACGATTGTACTAGTCTGATTGTTTCCAATAATTGGTGTTGTCGCACTCGTTGAACCAACATCAAATGAATCAATATCTATACCGATGGTATTTTCACAACTTGGATCTCTATCTGTAACAGAAACACCGTTTATTTCTTGACTAGAATTAAACACGTCACTCCCAAGAGTTTGCTCTACTCCATTGCGGTCTGTTAAAGTTACACTATCTTTGTAATTTACATCTCCTTCTCCAGCAAAAACAATGAAATTTGACTCAATTGCACCAGAAGTAGGTGTTAAAAATCCAGATAAAGGGATGGAAACTGTTTTATTATATAAAGAGATATAACCATCATATAGTGAAATATTTTTCAATGTATCAGTATAATCCTCATAAACCACTACTAAAGCCCACGCACCAAATCCATTTCTCATCTTTTCTGCTTTAACGTTAGCGCCCCAGAATGTACCAGAAAAACCAGTAGAGTCTATAGTGGAAGTTGCAACTGTGTCAATACTCTGTTTGATAATAGACGTAACATCAATTCCTCCCTGATAGTCAGCAGTCCCTGTTGCACCTGTCACTATCCAGTTGTATTTAGAATCTGCTGATGTTAAGGTTTGATACGATAATCCTTGAGCTTTAAATTTTATAGTTTTTGCTGCAGCCCAAAAAGCTGCATCATCATTATCGTCATCAACTCTCCCTTGCCAATATAATCCCGCATATTTAATTTTTGAGCTATTTACACCTTTAGGTAGAGTTAAGTCTGCTGAAGAGGAGTTCCACGTTGTTCCATCACTATCTTTATCTGCCCAGGTAGTATCAATATTATTATTATTTATTGCAGCACCTGCACAAGTTCCATCACTTTTTAGAAGCATAGAGTTGCCTATAACTTTTACATCTCCATTTATATTGTATTGCTTTTGAAGGGTAAAGTCTCGAGTGTTATTGGAAGATGTTGAAGCAGATAAAACAGTCGTAGAAGTTGAAGCTGAATTATTTGCAGAGTTTGAATCACTAGTAGTAGATGAAGTGATAGAAGCAGTGTTTGTAACAGTTTGCGTTGTGCTAGGTGCGACAGTAACGATAGTAATTGAGGCACTATTTCCATTGATTAAGCTTGTAGGATGGATACAAGATAGAGTTCTGGTTACTGAAGTAAAAGTACAAATCCAATCTGTTCCATAAGATGTTTGGTATGTCAAACTTGCTGGTAAAACATCAGTTACTATTATGTTGTCAGTGGTTGAAGGTCCATTATTTGTGATATTGATAGTATATTGAATTGTGTTATTAGTGGTCACACTTGCTGGAGCAGTGATATCTAATGCTAAATCTGCTTGTGGCGGATTAACTGTAATAGTAAAACTATCAGCGCTAGATTCACCGTCGTTATCGGTTGCAGTTACACTAAATGTTACTGCAGAAGAAGTTGCAGTTGGAGTTCCGCTGATAATACCTGTTGTGCTGTTGAAACTAAGTCCACTTGGTAATGCACCAGTAAGCGAATAAGATGAGATAGCGTCACCATTTGTAAGTGTTACATAAGAAGCAATACTCAAGCTAAAACCAGTTCCGACAGTTGCAGTTTGATTTGGTATATCTTGCATAGTTGGGGGAACTTGGGCAACATCGTCATTAACAAGGGTGCCTATTGCTTGATTATCAGAAATTGTCGCAGTATATGAAGAGTTAGATGTTGTTGGATTTGATAAATTAATGTAAAAATTTTCATTGCTCTCCACCATTGTGTCGCCTATAATAGGAACCGTAAAAGTTCTTGTACCGCATGAGCCCGATTTGTCATTAGAACTCCCTTGCGTGTATGTTACAGTACCGCTCGAAGTCGTGTAGTCACTACCTGCCGTAGCACTATTGTTTGCTGTTGACCAATCCACCGTATATGTCGTGTTCTTTCGGCAATAACTGTCAATTGTAACAGTAAATGTCATTGTGTTTGCACTGTTTCCCTCATTTTGTGAAACATTGCTAATCTTAAAACTCGCTCCCCACCCAGAAACAGCAAACACCATAGCCATCGCAAAAGCAGTAAACAGCCGAGGCAATAATTTAAAATTTTTCATCTCATCCTCCTTGGGATTTAGTACGCTTTATTATACATAAACATAAGAGTTCACAAAAAAGCGGTTTTACAATGCTAGATTATACACGCAAATATGCTTACATGATGCTTAATAATATTTTCTTATAGGATGAAATTGAAGGAGGTTTTAAATCTTTCATAACAATTTAGTATGAAAGATTTAAGTAGATTATTTTTTTAAATAAGCAGAAATTTTCTCTGCAACACCATATTTTGTAGATTCAGACAATATTATTTGCGCAGCTTTTTTATTGTCTGTGTTAAATACCATTGGACCGATAAAGTTCACAAAAGAGTCTTCTACTGGAGTTTGAATGATAATAATATTTAAAATAAGTATATTTGACTTTTCATCTACTTCAAGCAGTGCTTGAGTTGCGTCTGGTATCTCAAAATCGTACTCTCTTAAAACAAAAGGATTAATAAGAGTAAAAGATATGTGCTCATCAGTAGAAGATTGCATACGCATAAAAGCGTCATCTATTTTTTCCAGAGTAACTTCTTTTATATTTTCAAAGCCTAAAATAGGTACACAGATATCAAATTTCATAAAAACCCTTATATTTAATTTTGTTGATTGTAACACTTTAAGCATAAAATGTACCTAGTTTAATGAGCGTTGTATATCTTTTGGATAAAATAACACCCTATTTAAAATGAGGATAATATTCAATGATATTAAAAAACTACACACTTATCGCTTTTGCCTCGCTTTTACTACTCTTGAGCGGTTGTTCAAAAAATATAGAAGAGTACAACAAACCTGCAATGTATTGGTATTCCAAGATAATTGAGCAAGTTTCTAGCGGAGATTTGGAGAGTGCTGATAACTATTACAGTTCACTTCAAGGAGAGCATATCGGTTCGCCGCTTCTGCCAGAAGCAACAATGATACTTGCAATCGCACATATGCAGCAAGAAGAGTATCTGCTTAGTGAGCACTTTTTAGATGAGTATACTAAAAGGTATGCAACACCAAACGAGAAAGAAGATGCTGAGTTTTTAAAAATAAAAGCAAAATACAAAGCACTTCCAAATCCAAGACGTGATCAAGTATTGATAGATGAAGCGATAGCACAGGGTGAACTTTTTAAACTTACGTATCCAGAGTCTATGTATTTAGAAGTTGTTGACACCATGCTTACACGCCTTTATCTTGCGCAATTTGTTTTAAATGAAGAGATCTCAGACCTATATGAGAGACTAGATAAACCAAAAGCTGCTACTTATTATAGAGGAGTAAATCCTCAGTCGTGGATAGTTTTAGATGATATAGATAGAGCAAATGCACCTTGGTACCGCTCTTGGTTTGAAGGGGATGGAACTTCAAGCTGGTACGCTTTTATGATACCAGATACAAAAAGTGTTGTTTCAAGAAACTCTATATCTGAAGAAGATGTAGCAGAAACAGTTGAGCCAAAGGCAGAAAAAGTAGAACCAAAAGTTGAATCGATAGAAAAAGATAGTTCTAGTTGGTACGATATGTTTAATCCATTCTCAAGCAATGAAGTAGAACCAAAAATTGAAGTTAAAGAAGAAGATGGTTCTAGTTGGTATGATTTTCTTAATCCATTTTCATACAATAGCGATTTAAAAAAGGAAACAATAAGCCATGAAGCTTAGTGATTATAGTAATTTCCCTGCAGATATACCCGTTATAGCAGAAGATGAAATTTTCTTATACCCATTTATGATAGCACCACTTTTTTTAAGTGATGAGAGCAATATAAAAGCAGCTACAAAAGCCATAGAAGAGGGCTCTTTAGTGATAGTATGCCCAACAAAGCCTTCGCATGAGGGAGAGAGAAATTTTGAATCTCTTTATGATGCTGGAGTTGTTGGCTCTATCATGCGTAAAGTAGCTCTGCCAGATGGAAGAGTTAAAGTGCTTTTTCAAGGTCTTGCTCGTGCAAAAACTTTTGGTAAAATAGATGAAAATCCTCTAACAGCGCATGTTGACGTCATAAAATCTGAGAGTGTAAATGCTCTAAAGATTGATGCGATACTTGAGATTTTACGTGAAAAAGTTAGAAAACTTGCAGCTGTAAGTAACTACTTTCCTCCAGATTTATTAAGAACAATAGAAGAAAATCATGATTATAACCGCATAATTGATTTGATTTGTAGCACTGTAAAGTTAAAAAAAGAGCAAGCATATACGCTTTTTGTAGAGACAAATACAGAAAAAAGATTTTTAGACTTGATAGAGCATATAATTGATGAGATAGAAGCAAACAAGCTTCAAAAAGAGATTCGCTCAAAAGTTCATACACATATAGAAAAAGTCAATAAAGAGTACTTTTTAAAAGAGCAGTTAAAGCAGATTCAAAAAGAGCTTGGAAGTGATACTTCAAGAGATGAAGAGCTAGAAGAGTATAGAAAAAAACTTGAAGCAAAAAAAGATAAGATGAGTGCTGAAGCGTATAAAGAGGTACATAAGCAGATAGAGAGATTTTCTCGTATGCATCCAGACTCATCAGATGCTTCTATGACACAGACATATCTCGACTGGGCGCTTGAGGTTCCTTTTGGAGAAGAGAGCAAGAAAAAGCTAAAGATTAGTGAAGTTGAAGCTCAACTTGACAAAGATCACTTCTCGCTTGAGAAACCAAAAGCAAGAATTGCAGAGTTTTTTGCAGTTAAAGAGCTTATGGAGTTAAGAGGGATAAAGAGTGGAGCAGGAGCGATTATCTGCTTTAGCGGACCTCCTGGTGTTGGTAAAACATCACTTGCAAACTCTATTGCAGAGGCGCTAAAGAGACCATTGGTTAGGATAGCTCTTGGTGGGCTAGAAGATGTAAATGAACTCAGAGGTCATAGAAGAACTTATGTTGGAGCAATGCCAGGAAGAATAGTTCAAGGGTTAATCGATGCGAAAAAGATGAATCCTGTTGTTGTTTTAGATGAGATAGATAAAGTTGCAAAAACTGGAAGAGGAGACCCTACCGCGGCTCTTTTAGAAGTACTTGATCCTGAACAAAACAGTGAATTTAGAGATTATTATCTCAACTTTAACATTGATTTATCTAAAGTTATTTTTATAGCAACAGCAAATGATATAGGAAATATTCCCGCACCACTTCGTGATAGAATGGAATTTATAGCAATCAGCTCGTATACTCCTCAAGAAAAGTTAGAGATAGCTTCACGTTATCTTTTACCACAAGAGCTAAAAAAACATGGACTTAAAAAGTCAGAGGTAACTATATCAAAGGCAGCTATCAAAGAGTTGATTCATAGCTACACGAGAGAAGCTGGTGTTAGAAATCTTCGTCGTCGTATTGCCAATATGACGAGAAAAGTTGCCCGTGAGATATTAGAACATCCAGAGATAACAAAAGTATCTTTGAGTGTAAAAAATCTTAAAGATTATTTTGATAAGACTGTATTTGAGATTGAAAAAACAACAAAAATACCAGTTCTAGGTGTTGTAAACGGTCTTGCATGGACTGCTGTTGGTGGAGATGTTCTAAAGATAGAGAGCATCCGTATAAAGGGTAAAGGTACCATGCAACTAACTGGAAGCCTTGGCGAGGTTATGAAAGAGTCAGCTATCATTGCTTACAGCGTAGTAAAGACTTTGATAGATACTAAAAAACTCAAAATTGATGATATAAACATACCGCTTACCCCTAAAGAGATAGAAGATAAGATAAAAATTGATTCAAGTGAAGTTTACAAGCGGTATGACTTACACATACACGTTCCAGATGGTGCAACTCCAAAAGATGGCCCAAGTGCTGGAATTGCTCTAGTTAGCGCCATTTCGTCTATATTAAGTGGCAGAAAAGTTCGCTCAGAAGTTGCTATGACGGGAGAGGTATCGCTTAGTGGTGATGTGCTTCCTATCGGTGGATTAAGAGAAAAACTTATTGCAGCGCATAAAGCAGAGATGAGTAAGGTTCTAATTCCTATAAAAAATTATGAGAGAGATTTAGAAGATATTCCGAGTGAAGTTAGAGAGTCTTTAGAGATAGTTGGAGTTAGTAGAATTGAAGAGGTTCTTAGTCACATTCTAGTTTAAACTAGAAGTGACTCCATTCTCTCAGCAAGTTCATTGCTTCTAATAGGCTTCATTAAAAAACTATTTGCTCCTAGCTCTAATGCCTCTGTTTTTTTAGTCTCATCAGTTGTAAGTACTATTATTGGGATTTGCTCTATATTTTCATCTGACCTAACTACTCTTAGAACTTCTAGCCCATTCATAATTGGCATAATAATATCTAAAAGCACTAGACTGATGTCGTTTCTTGATTTAATAAAAGCAACAGCATCTGCCCCATTTTTAGCCTCTAAAACCTCTTTAATATCTGGATTTTTCATTAACATCGATTTTAGAAGCTTGAGGTTTATCAAATCATCATCAACGGCTAATATTACTAGTTCTTTTGACATCTATTTTCCTTTTTAAACGTATTTTTTAAACAGAGATTTTAGCAGGTCTCTATTTACAACATTATTGATTATTTCATCAACATATTCTATATGCTCTTGATTATTCTTTACAATAGAATCATCAACTAGTACAACGTGAGATTCAAGTTTATTTGAATCACCTAGTTTTCTAATACTTGCAGCTATTTGTGAAACATCCAAATCACTATATTCTTTATCAAATAGAACAACTTTATAAGAGTAGTTACTAATTAGCTCTTTAAAATCAATCAAAGATGAAGCAACTTCATACGTTAAATCACCCATAGACTCAATAACTTTTGTATAAAGTTTTGTCTCAAAAGTGCTTTTCTTAGCAATAAGAATATCTGCTCTGTATTCTGTACTAAGCGTATGATGCTGTGCGGACTCATCAATCTTTTCTATTAGAGTTTCTTGTAATACAGTGACTTTAGGGCTCTGTATCGGCTCTTTTGTTAACTCATCAGCTTCAACTATAAAATCAGCTAAGAACATATTTAAAACAGAGATTATTTCTGTTCTTACAAGAGGTTTTGTTGTATATTCGTCTAACCCCGCAGATAAGAATTTCTCTCTATCGCCTTTTAGCGCATTTGCTGTAAGCGCAATGATAGGAATATGTGCTTGAGAATAATCCTCTTCCCATTCTAAAATCTCAGCAGTAGCTTCCACACCATCAAGGAATGGCATCTGAATATCCATAAATATTAGGTCAAATTTTCCATCTTTTCTTTTCTGAAAAGCATCAAGACCGTTATTTGCAATCGTTACATTAAGACCTAAATCCTCTAGTGTTCTTTGAATGAGTTTCTGATTTATTATATTGTCTTCTGCAACTAGTACATCGGCTACAAATTTTGATTTATTTAAATCAAATTTTTTGCGAGATGGTTTTTTGATAACCTGTATTGAACTGTTTGAGAGAATATAGTTCTCAAGCATCTGTTTGATTTTTGATGCGTGAATTGGTTCATATAGAATTTTAAAAATATCTAATCCTAGAGAATCTACTCTTTTCATTAGATTTGATTTGGTTAGAACAACTAGCTCTTGCGGTAATTTTGATAATTCTCGCAGTGTATCTTCATCAACATAATCATAGTCTACAAAAAGAAGATTGTAATTATTCTCTTTTGATAGAAGCTCTACTTTGCTTATCTCTTTAAATGTTGTATATCCAACACCATAATAGTCAAGGTACTCTCTTAGATATTTATCTTGCTTTTTAATTTTTATAGAGTCACTCAAGATAAGTGCTTTTAAAGTGTTAAAATTATCTTGAGAAGTTTCGTTTAAGGTCTCTACCTCTTCAAAATCAAGCGTAAAGAAGAATGTTGTGCCTTCTCCTACTTTGCTCTCTAAATCAAGTTGTCCACCCATAAGTTCAACAAAGTTACTTGAGATTGTAAGACCAAGCCCAGTTCCTCCATACTTACGAGTAATAGAAGTGTCTGCTTGAGAGAAAGCTTCAAAAATTTTAGATTTTTGTTCACTTGTTACACCGATACCGCTATCTTGAATCTCAAATTTAACTCTTGTTTTTCCAATTTCATTTGATTTTACTTTTCTGATATTTACATTGATAGAACCAGCATTATTTGTAAATTTTACAGCATTTGAAAGAAGGTTAATAATAACCTCTTTTAATTTAGTAGGGTCACCTTTTAGTGGGAACTCAAGACTAGGGTCTATGAAACATCCAAGGTTGATATGTTTTTCACTTGCACGAACTGCATAAACTTCAACAGCACTTTCAAACTCTACGATAGGATTAAATGCTATATGTTCGATTTCAAGTTTATTGCTCTCGATTTTAGAGAGGTCAAGAATATTATTGATAATTTCAAGAAGATTTTCAGAACTTTTTTCAATAATATCAACAAATTCACTCTGCTCCTCTTGAAGTCCTGAGTCTTTAAGAAGCTCAGTAAATCCAACGATACCATTTAGCGGAGTTCTAATCTCATGTGACATATTTGCCAAGAACATAGATTTTGCTTCACTTGCCTCTTGTGCTGAGATTTTATCTCTTTTTGTCTGCTCAATAATATCTTCTAAGAGCTCATAAGCAAGGTCGGTACCTTGCGCTGTATGAAGATTTATTTTTCTATCTTTAGAATCATAATCCCCAGCAACTTTTTCAAGTACGTTTTCAAGATTTTTGATATTTTTTGCAATTTCATTTGATAAGATATATCCTAAAACAGCAAGTATAATAGCTATAAACCAAACTGTAAAAGTGATAACAAGAATTTGGAGAGATTCCTCTTGTACCTTTTGAGCTCTAGTGTTCATAGCATTTAATAGCAACTCTTCTGCTTGAGAAATAGTATTTATCTTTTCAGAGAGCATTGTAAACCATACACCAGAGGTAATATCATACTCTCCACTATCAGCAACAGAGATAATAGCTGTTCTTTCGCTGTTAATCTCTTCAAAAAGTTCTAAACTGTCATCATTTTTAAGGAGAGCATCTAAGCTGCTAATAAGACCTTTGTTTTGGATACCTTCATAATTTATTGCATCAGCTTTACCAATAAGAGAAATCCACTCATTTAAGTCATCGCTTGTAAGTTCTGTTGAGCGTGATATAATATATGCCATATATCCCCTCTCGATACCAGAAGCTTCTTTAGCATTAACCATTGATATATAGAGTGAATATAGTTCGTTTATCTCTTTATCTATTTGATTTTCTGTAATTTGTTGAAGTTGCTTGATGAAGTTTACTTGAGCTTTTCCATATACATCCATAAACATCTCTTCAAACTCTATGCTATGAGCATCAACAAGAGGTCTGACTGATTTTATTTTTGCTATTGCTGCAATTACGTTATCAACATTACTACACGCAAGACATGTTGATTTGTCACTATCGCTTGTATGCGTATGAAGTCTTTTGTTACTTTGCGCATATTGGAGGTAACCATCAACTTTTTCATCAACAACTTTTCGTTGTTCAATAAGAGATTTAAGAATATTTTCTGTTTTATTTCCAAGGTACATGGCACTCATACCACGTTCACGGGCAATATTACTAATTACCTCATTGAGATGCTTATTTTGATCTAGCCTCTCTTTAAGTTGCTCTGCAGCATTAAATCCAAGAAATGAGTTATACACATAGTAACTTGTCATTGCAAAGAGGACAACGATTGGGAGAAGACTTATGAGTCTTAATCTATTTTTTAATCCAAATTGCATTATTTACCCTCTGTTTTTGAGATAAGATTAAGTACTAAGGTTATATTTTTTACGCTTTTGCTGATTTCATTAATATTTGTTGCACCAATAATCTCATTTAAGTATAAATCAAAATCATGAATTCTCATATTTTCACTCATACCTTTTAGTTTTCTTGCGCCATTTTTACACTCAGCTAAATTGCTTTTTTCTAAAGATTCGTTTATAGCTACAGAAATTTCTTTGGCTTCTATGAGGTAGTCACTAAAGAGCTCATTGAAGCTATCTATATCTAGTCCTATATCGTGGGCTATTTTATTTTTATCATAATGTAAAATTACTTTTAATGGCTCTTCTTCGACTTCAGAATCATCATCAACGTCCAAAGAGATGTTTTGTTCTACAAAAGTATCATCTGCTAGTTCAGGAATTTCTATGAAATCTGGAACATCTGAGTCTAAAATCTCAATATGATTTTTTGTTTGTGGCTCATCTTTAAAAGATATAACAAAATCATCTTCAGGCTCTTCTTGTTTGACAGGAAGAGCTATTGGTTCAACTTTTTGAGTACCATTTTTAGATAATTTATTTATTATGTTATAAAATCTATCAATATTTTTTTGTATCTCATACTCATCATGAGATGAGTTTACAACTGTTAATGAATCGAGTGCATCTTCTATTCTAAGGTTTGCCGCAACACCTTTTAGTTTGTGAGATTGGATTTTTAGATTATCCATATTGCCTTGTGCTAAAGAGTTGTACAAATCACTTTTAAAACTGTTTGCTTGTGCTATAAAATCTTGGATGAATTCTTCTACCAAATCTATTGGTAAGCCAAGCTCCTCTGACGCTATATGTGGATCATAAGAGTAGTTTGAAAATTTAGAATCACTATCTTCAGTATCGTCATGCATTACTTGAGCTAATGGAGTTGTAACTTTTTCTTTTACGATGATTTCTGGTTTAACGTCTATATCAGATTTTGAAACTAAATCTTCTATCTCAATTTTTAGCTCATTTGGTTTTTTTACAGGAGCATAGCTTGTCTCATCCATACTCTCTTCGTAAGGATCTTTGATAATATTTGGATTTAAGTTCGTATAACTTGTTTCTTCTTTTGGTTTACTTGAACTATTAATGATGTTTTGTTGGCTTGTTTCGGCAATAGATGAGCTAATAATGCGCTCTTCTTGTGAATGAGATAAAGATTTTAAATTTACCAACTCAACTACAAAAGCTTTTTGTGTAGGGCTCTCAAGAAGATACATGGTATTAATTTGTATAGTTGTTGAGTAGTTCTTACCTTTTATTTTAATAATTGCTTTTGAATCAGTTGCGCCATCATTACAAGTAACATAATCAATCCAGTGAACATGTTTGAAATTATGAATAAAACCAGGAGACTTGACAAAGAGATCAGCAAAATCAGTTGCTTCCTCTAGCAAGTCTGCGATACTTGATAGTGAGAGAATTTTTAAATCAGCTTCATCTATTCCTAGGAACTCTTTTTTATGGTTGTAAATTAACATAGAAACCCTTTGCTATTAATTGTTTGTGTTTTGATTTTCATTCTCTTGAATATTTTTTCTTGGTGAAGGTTTGCTAACTGAGATATAACCAGTTATATGTTCTTGCTTGTCAAAAATAGGAGCAATTTCAATGTCAACCCAGTAGTAACTACCATCTTTACGCATATTTTTTATCATACCGTTATATACCTGACCGCTTTTTAGAGTATCCCACATTTTTTCATATGTAGATGCGTGAACATCAGGATGTTTTGTTATATTTATATTGCTTTTTATTAGCTCTTCAATACTATATCCAGATACCTCACAAAATTTTCTATTTACAAAAGTTATATTCCCATTTAGGTCTGTTTGGCTTATCGCCACCTTGCCTTCAAATATATACTCTTCATCTCTTGGTATAACTTTGCTCATGAAAACCTCTGTGTAATATAGTTAAAAATTATAGACTCGGCTAAATATATCATTAATAGTTTAAAAAAAAACTTATATATAAATATTTTTTATGATATTTGCATCTTTTAAGTTTAAAATAGAGCTTATTTCTTCTACGGTGGCTTCTTTGATAGCATCAAATGTTGTAAAGTGGTTTAAGAGTTTTATAATTTTTGCTTGAGAAATACCTTTTAGTGTGAGCAGTTTGCTCTCTTGATCAATTTTTAGTTTTGTTTTTTTATGAAAATTTATAGCGCATCTGTGAGCTTCATCTCTTAACTTTTGAACAAAATGGAGTCTTTTATCGCTATCAAGTAGCTTGAAACTACTATCCTTTGAGTACATAATGTCTTTTGCTTTACCTTTTGCACGATGTGCTTTAGCATCAACTTTCTCTTTTGCAATAGCAATCACATCTAAGGCTATACCGCTTGATTCTAAGATAGACAAGGCTAGATTTAGTAGTGTGCTTCCTCCATCTAAAATCCATAAATCAGGAGGAGGGTTTTTTAGAAAACTTTCAACTCGTCTAAGGAGCATTTCTCTCATTTGGGCGTACTCATCTCTTGCTTCTAGGCGGTATATACGGTAGCTTTTTTTATCAAACTTATCATTCTCATAAACAGCCATTGCTCCAACACAAGCAACCCCAGATATATGAGAGTTATCAAAAACCTCTACTCGAGAAGGAACTCTTTGTAGAGAAAAAAGCTCTTTTATCTCATTTAAAATTCCACTCTGCTTTTCTTGAGTCTCTTTTTTAAGAAGTTCTGTGGCGTTTAGTAGTGCCAAATCTACAAGCTGTTTTCTTTTACCTGTTTTTGGAACTTTTATATCTGCTTTTTTCTCAAAAACAGTGCTTAAAAACTCCTCTATACTTTCTTTGCCCTCAAACTCAGAAGCTACTAAAATAGGCGCAACAATAGGTGGTTTACCATGAGCATAAAATCCCATAATAGCTCTTTGATAAAGCTCATCTTCATCATATCCCTCATGAAGCTGTATATAGTCATGAGATGAGGATATTATCTTTCCTTCTCTCATAAAAATCCTAACAATAACGGCTCTGCTTTGAGAGTTTTTGATGACAAAAATATCATAGTTCTCACTACTTGCAAAATCTATCTCGCTTTTAATCTCTGAACGGCTTATCCTCTCGCATCTATCACGAAGTGCAGTTGCCTCTTCAAATCTTAAGTTCTCAGCGTAAAAAAACATCTTATCTTGTAGTTTTTTAATCAATGTTTTTTTGTTTAAAATCAGCTCTTTTGCTAATTCCAGCTCTTTGTTGTAATCTTCTTCACTTACAGGCAGTTCACATGGGCCTAAACATCTATTTATTTGGTAGTAAAGACATAGTTTTTTTGAGCTTAAAGAGCCTTTTTTTTGTACAAGTGCACAGAGCTCATAAATAGAGTCTAAAATATCACGCGCTCCCACTGAAAAAGGACCATAGTACTTAATATCTGATGATTTGATTATTTTTCTTGTTATCTCAAATCTAGGATATTTTTGTGAGTTGTCTATGTAAATATATGGATATGTTTTATCATCACGTAGCAAAATATTGTACTTTGGCATAAACTGTTTTATAAGAGAATTTTCTAAAATAAGTGCGTCATGTTCAGAGTTTACAACTATATATTCAAGTGTATGAGCTTGAGATATCATCTTTGCAATTCTGATAGAGAGGTTTGAATTTGGCTTAAATTCTGGAGAAAAGTTAAAGTAGCTCTTTACCCTTTTTGCTAAACTTTTTGCTTTTCCAATGTAGAGAAGATGTCCATCTTTGTCAAAATATTGATAGACCCCAGCAGAATCTGGAAGGCCCTTTATTCTATCTTTAAGACTCACGACTTCTTATCTCTTTGATGATTTTTTGAATCTCTTTAGCCAGTGAGTTGAGTTTTTCATCTTGTATGTCTATGTCAAAATTACCATTTGAACGCTCTTTGTATGTTTGAGGTACGTCTTTTAATTCCTCTTTTAAACCCTTTGGAGTATGAGTGACGAAAGCTTTAATGTCATCAAAAAGGTTATCATCGCACTCCTTGCACTCAGTGGGCATATAAAACTTTAAAGCACTTTTAATGCTTTGTATATTATTATCAAACTCTTGTTTCCCAACTGGGTGATTAAATACAAAAAACAGTGTTCTGTTTTTGATGTAAGCGAAGTTAATCATTTTTTGTATAGGCGGAGTAAACATAGATTGGACTATTTTTATACATTTATAATAAATTAGTTTAGAGAATTGAGGTCTGCTTTGAATAGAATTTATAATTTGACTAGCGTTTTTCATCTGGTAATTATAGCAATGTTTTTATTAAGTTTGAATGGATGTGGCTACAAGGCTGATCCATACTATTTAGAGAGTGCACCAAATGGTGATGATAATGTTAAATTTATTATAAAGCAGCCACGTAGCGACAATAATGAAAGTGATGCTATAAAAAAATGAAGTATGATGTAGTAATTGTTGGTGCTGGAGTAGCTGGGCTTTATGCTGCAATGCACATTCCAAAGAGTAAAAAAGTTCTCCTTATCAATAAAAGAGAAACTTTTAAATGCAATAGTTTTTATGCTCAAGGCGGTATTGCTTTAGCAATAGATGCTGAGGATATTCCTCTGCATATACAAGATACACTTGATGCTGGAGCTGGTCTTTGCAATGAAGAGGCTGTAAAGGTTTTAAGTGAGAGTTCACGTGTAATTATTGATGATTTGATAGCGCGTGGATTTGAATTTGATAAAGATAAAGATGGAAATCTTCTCTATACAAAAGAAGCCGCGCACTCTAAAGAGCGTATTTTACATGCTGGAGGAGATGCTACAGGGCGACATATGCACTACTTCTTACTACAGCAAAATCCACATCCAATGCTTACTGATGCAAGAGTAGTAGATTTGCTTATAAAAGATGGTGAGTGTTATGGAGTTACCGTACTTGATCACAGAGAGAGCAGAAATATATACGCAGACAATGTAATCATTGCTAGTGGCGGTGTTGGTTCGCTTTATGAGTTTCATACCAACGCACCTTGTATTAGTGCTGATATGCAGGGGCTTTGCGTTATCAAAGGGATTGAACTCTCAGATATGGAGATGATGCAATTTCATCCAACTGTCTTTGTTAAGAGTGACTCCGCTCAAAAACTGCTTTTAACAGAAGCCCTAAGAGGTGAGGGTGCTACTGTTGAAGATGAAAAAGGGAGAAGATTTCTTTTTGATTATGATGAGAGAGGAGAACTTGCTTCTAGGGATATTGTTAGTAAGGCAATATATGATTACAATAAAAAAACAAAGATGCAGACATACCTCTCATTTAAAAACTTTGACCATGTCTATTTTACAAAACGATTTCCAAACCTATACAAAAGTCTTCAGCTCTTAGGGTATGACGTTCCTAAGCAGAGAGTGCCTATATCACCAGCCTTTCATTACGCGATAGGTGGTATTAAAACAGATGTTAATGGTGCAGTACCAAGCGTAAAATCACTTTATGCAATTGGTGAAGTTGCTTCAACAAAGGTTCATGGCGCAAATAGACTTGCTTCAAATTCTCTTTTAGAGGGACTTGTTTTTGGCAAAAGAGCGGTAGAGCATCTGCTAAAGATAAAAAGCACTAAAGAAGAGTTGCTTTTTGATGTGAGCGATGAAATTATGAGTTTAAAAGAAGATAAAGATAAAAAAAATCTTCTACGCCGTATTATGTGGGAGAACGTTTCTATTGTAAGAACAAAAAATGGTCTCAATAGCGCTTTGCATCAAATCAATGCTCTTTTAAATGAAAAAATTGGTAGACTTCTAAAATTTCGGCTACTAACAGCAAGAGAGATTGTTCTTGGGGCATTAGCTAGAGATGAGTCAATTGGGGTACATTTTATACAAAAGGATGA
>CAMBTK010000038.1 GCA_945870785.1 Sulfurimonas crateris | reverse complement strand
TTTGCGCCTGTTCTGTCCATTTTGTTAACAAATACGATTGATGGTACGCCATAACGATTTCTTTGTCTCCAAACTGTCTCAGACTGTGGCTGAACACCACCAACTGCACAAAATACAGAAACTGCACCATCAAGAACACGCATTGAACGTTCAACTTCGATAGTGAAGTCAACGTGGCCTGGAGTATCTATAATGTTAATTTGCTTTCCAGCCCATTCACATGTAGTTGCAGCAGAAGTAATAGTAATACCACGCTCTTGCTCTTGCTCCATCCAGTCCATAGTAGCAGCGCCATCATGAACTTCACCAATTTTATGTTCACGACCAGTATAGAAAAGGATTCTCTCTGTTGTTGTTGTTTTACCTGCATCGATATGAGCGGCAATACCGATATTTCTTACGTCTTCTAGTTTATGTGATCTTGCCATAATATTTTCCTATTACCAGCGATAGTGAGCAAATGCTTTATTTGCTTCAGCCATACGGTAAGTATCCTCTTTTTTCTTAAATGCGTTACCCTTATCAGATGACGCGTCCATTAATTCATTTGCTAATCTCTCAGCCATTGTTCTCTCGTTTCTTTTACGAGAAGCATCAACTAACCATCTAATTGCTAGAGATAGTTGACGCACTGGGCGCACTTCTACTGGAACTTGATAAGTTGCACCACCAACACGGCGACTCTTAACTTCTATAATAGGCTTAATGTTTTCGATTGCTTCATTAAAAGTATCTATACCAGTTTTTTCTCCACGAGAACTAATGATATCCATTGCGCTATATATGATTTTCTCAGCTGTTGATTTTTTACCATCATACATAATTTTATTTATAAATTTCGTTAAAACTTTGCTTCCATAAACTGGATCTGGCATAATTTCACGAACGGGAGCTTTTCTTCTTCTCATTTGTAATTTTCCTTACTTCAATTTTTTTTTAAATTTACTCAAAATATACCACTCAAGGCATATCCTGTGCTATTTTCTTTTTTAGCTTAAAAGCTTGGGACTATTTTTTAACTTTAGGTTTCTTAGTTCCATATTTAGAACGAGAAACAGTACGGTTAGCAACACCAGCAGTATCTAATGCACCACGAACGATATGATACTTAACACCTGGTAAGTCTTTAATACGACCACCACGAACTAGAACTATTGAGTGCTCTTGACGGTTGTGACCCTCTCCCATGATATATGAAATAACTTCAAAACCAGAAGTTAAACGAACTTTTGCAACTTTTCTCAAAGCCGAGTTAGGTTTTTTTGGTGTAGTTGTGTAAACACGTGTACAAACTCCACGACGTTGTGGACATGATACTAGAGCAGGTGATTTTGATTTTTTAACCACTCTTTGGCGCTCTTTTCTAATCAATTGATTAATTGTAGGCATACAATTCCTTTACTTAATTTTTCCAGTAGAATTTAACTCGCTAAATTTTAGGGAGTTATAGACGCGTAATATTATATAAATTGTGATTAAAGTTAGCTTATTTTAAGAATAAATTAATATATAGTTTTTTATTTGTGGAATTATAGAAGAAGTGCATACGGGCTTAGAGACCTTCATGAGGTCTCTAAGTAAATTTTTATTTAATTGTAATTAAACATAACTTCTTGATCTTTATAAATACCAGTTCCAACTGGAATAGTACGACCAATAATTACGTTTTCTTTTAGATCATTTAAATCATCAACTTTAGCACTTACAGCAGCTTCTGTCAATACTTTTGTAGTATCTTGGAATGATGCAGCAGAGATAATACTATCAGCTGACACAGCAGCTCTTGTGATACCAACTAAGAATGGCTCGGCAATAGCTGGACGGCCACCTAATTTGATAATTTTTTCATTCTCTAGCGCAAACTTAACTTTAGAGATTAAATCACCTTCAATAAACTTAGTATCACCAGATTTTAGAATTTTTACTTGTCTTAGCATCTGAGTAAAGATAACCTCAATATGCTTATCCGAAATGTTAACACCTTGAGAACGGTATACTTGTTGTACTTCACTTACTAGGTAGTTATAAAGTGTTTTAACACCCATAATACGTAGCAACTCATGTGAAGAGATAATACCAGATGTTAATCTCTCTCCAGCGTGAACAAAATCACCACTATTTACAACTGGACTATGTGATTTATCAACAAAATACTCTTTTATAATCCCATTGTCTGAAGCAACCATTATTCTGATTTTGCCTCTTAGAGATTTTCCAAATGATACTACACCATCTATCTCAGAAATTAGTGCTGTTGCTTTTGGACGACGACCCTCAAAAAGTTCACTTACTCTAGGAAGACCTCCAGTAATATCGCTTGATTTTTGAAGCGCTTTTGGCATCTTCGCAATAACATCAGCAACTTTAACTTTTGCTCCATCTTCTACATATATAGAAGTTTTTGATTGAACTTGGTATCTTAATAGCTCTCCGTCTTCACTAGCAAGTACGATTGTTGGTTTATATTCAGCAGGAACATGATCACTAATCATTAAACGTGTTTTACCAGTTAACTCATCGTACTGCTCAGTTGCCGTTGTTCCAATAATAATATCTTCAAATTTTACTGTACCACTAGTCTCAGAAATAATAGGATTAGAGTATGGATCCCACTCTGCTATCACGGTTGATTCATCACTTTTTGGTTTAGCAATAACTGTTTTTGGATCAACTGTAGCATCATCTTCTGTTACAATAATAGAACCACGAGCTATATAGTGACGTACTGCTTCACGATTATTTGAGTCTACAACAGTTGCAAAAAGACCTTTTTCAACTACTTCATAGCCAGATTTAAGTCCTTCAAATCTCTCTAAATAGTCACCTCTAAGAAGGAAATATTTAACAACACCATCCTCTTTAGCAAGAATTTTCTGAGTAACAGGTGCACCATTTGCAACTAAAACTTCAGAAGCATATGGGATACGACTTGGAACATTCCAGCCATCTTTTATTGTCTCAACAATAGATTCATTCTCTTTAACTTCTGAACCACTCTCATATGGGAAGTAGTATTTTCCTTCGATTTGTCCGCCAACACCTGCTAATTCGTTTGGTTTAGCAATCTCATTTTTACGTAACACATAGCGAACAGTATCTTTAGCTGATGATACGCTAATAATTACTTCATCATGTACTGTTTGAATTTCAACACGTCCACTAAATGGAGCTTTGATCTTAGGTTCAACTAAAAGAACAGCTGCATTTCTTCGATTTGCTACTATATTTTTACCCTCTTTTGAAAGATAAGTTTTTAAGTTATAGTAACGAATAAAGCCCTCTTTCTCAGCTATAACTTGTCTCTCTTGAGCAGTTGAACTTGCAGTTCCACCAACGTGGAATGTTCTAAGAGTAAGCTGAGTTCCAGGTTCACCAATAGACTGAGCAGCGATAATACCAACCGCTTCTCCTGTGCGAACTATCTGACCAGTTGCTAGGTTAACACCATAGCATAGTGCACAGATACCATTTTCACTCTTACAAGTTGTCGGTGTTCTGATATATGCAGTCTTAATTCCAGCTTCTGCTATAACTTTAGCACTAACTTCATCAAGAAGTGTTCCCTCTGCAAAAAGTATCTCATTGCTTATAGGATCAATTATATCATCAGCTAAAACTCTACCATTTAATCTATCTTCTAGAGATTCGATTAGAGTATTTTGATCACTAATATCACTAATTTCTATACCTTCATGTGTATGACAATCGTGTTCAGCTATTTTGACATTTTGAGCAACGTCAACAAGTTTACGAGTAAGATAACCCGCATTTGCAGTTTTAAGTGCAGTATCGGCAAGACCTTTTCTAGCACCGTGTGTTGAAATAAAGTATTCAACAACATTTAGTCCCTCTTTAAAGTTAGAGATAATTGGTGTTTCAATAATCTCACCACTTGGTTTAGCCATAAGTCCACGCATACCAGCAAGCTGACGAATTTGTGCAGCTGAACCACGCGCACCAGAGTCTGCCATCATATGGATAGAGTTAAAGCCTGATTTATCTGTTTGAACTAGCTCCATCATCTGAGTTGCTAGAGTATTGTTTGTATCAGTCCAAACATCAATAATTTTATTATATCTCTCTTGTTCTGTTAACAATCCAGCTTCAAACTGTTTTTGAATCTCAAAAACTCTACTTTTTGATTCTGTAATCTTTGCTTCTTTTGTAGCAGGTATTTTTATATCATCGATAGATATAGAAACACCAGCTTCTGTAGCATGTTTAAATCCTAAATTCTTAAGTCTATCTAAGAATCCAGCTGTAATGCCTATTCCACCATGTTTTTGAACGTAGTCAACTACTTCATTTATAGCTTTTTTCTTCATAACTCTATTCCAGAGTTCTGATGGAACAAAATCAGGAAGAATTGCTTTTAACAGCATTCTTCCAGCTGTTGTATGAATAATTCTACCCTCATCACGAGTTCTTACTTTTGCATGAATATCAAGTGAATCGTGTTCTATCGCTATTCTTACTTCATCAACGTTTGCAAAAAGTTTATTAGACCCTTTTACTCCATTTTTCTCTAAAGTAATATAATAAATTCCAAGAACCATATCTTGTGAAGGTGTAGCAATAGCCTTTCCTGATGCAGGAAGAAGAATGTTCATAGAAGCCAACATCAACACTTTTGCTTCTGCTATTGCAGCAGAACTTAGAGGTATATGAACAGCCATCTGGTCACCGTCAAAGTCGGCATTAAATGCAGCACAAACTAAAGGGTGAAGTTGTATAGCTTTTCCATCTATCAACTTAGGGTGAAATGCTTGAATTGAAAGCTTATGAAGTGTTGGTGCGCGGTTTAGTAATACTGGATAGCCATCAACTATCTCTGCTAAACATTCCCAAACTTCATTAGTTTTATCTTCAATCATCTTTTTCGCAGCTTTAACAGTTGTCGCATATCCCTTGTCTTCAAGTTTAGCAATCAAATGTGGCTTAAATAGCTCTAGTGCCATTTTTTTAGGCAATCCACACTCATCCATAGATAGAGATGGTCCAACAACGATTACAGTACGACCAGAGAAGTCAACACGTTTTCCAAGTAGATTTTGTCTAAAACGTCCCTGTTTACCTTTAATGATTTCACTTAAAGATTTTAGTGGGCGCTTGTTTGCACCTTTAACTGCATTTGCACGACGACCATTATCAAATAGTGCGTCAACTGATTCTTGAAGCATACGCTTCTCATTTCTAACAATAATCTCTGGAGCTTCAAGCTCAACAAGACGCTTAAGACGTTGGTTACGGTTAATAACACGACGGTATAAGTCATTTACATCTGAAACAGCGAATTTACCGCCATCAAGACTTACAAGTGGTCTCAAATCAGGTGGAAGAACAGGTAAAACTGTAAGCATCATCCATGCAGGGTTATTTCCTGAATTTAAAAATGACTCGATTACTTTTAGTCTCTTAGCTATAGTTTTTGTTTTTGCTTCACTTTTTGTAAGTTCAATATCTTCTTTTAATTGAGTAAATAGATCAACCAAGTCGATAGAATCAAGAAGATCGCGAACAACTTCTCCACCCATACGAGCTTTAAAACCAAGTTCACCAAATCGAGATACAAGAGTACGGTACTGCTCTTCATTCAATACATCATATTTTAGTACTGGCGTTTTTGCTTCTGCATCATAGTATGCTTCACCACCGCTCTCAACTATATATGCTTCATAATACAGTACGCGCTCAAGATCTTTCATCTTTATGCCCAAAAGAGTACCTATACGAGAAGGTAATGAACTCACATACCAAATATGTGCTACTGGAGTTACAAGTTCTATATGCCCCATGCGGATACGGCGAACTTTTGTGCTTGTTACTTCAACACCACACTTCTCACACACAACACCTTTATAACGCATTTTTTTGTATTTACCACAAAGACACTCATAGTCTCTAACTGGTCCAAATATTTTTGCACAAAAAAGTCCATCACGCTCAGGTTTAAGTGTGCGATAGTTAATAGTTTCAGGTTTTTTTACTTCTCCGTGACTCCAAGACATCACTTTTTCAGGAGAAGCCAAACGAAACTGTATCTGCTTTATATCAGTTGGTCTTCTATCTTCTGTTACTTCAATAGGTACTAATTTACTCATTATCTTCTACCTCGTCAAATATTTCTACGTCAAGAGCAAGTGATTGCAACTCTTTTGTTAATACGAATAGTGTTTCAGGAATACCAGATTCTGGAACCAATTCACCTTTTGTAATCGCTTTATATGCACGAACACGACCATCAACATCATCTGATTTGATAGTTAACATCTCTTTTAAAACTGCTGAAGCCCCATAAGCTTCTAGTGCCCAAACTTCCATCTCTCCAAATCTTTGACCACCAAATAGCGCTTTACCGCCAACAGGTTGTTGAGTTACTAAAGAGTATGGTCCAGTTGAACGAGCATGGATTTTCTCATCAACTAAGTGATGTAGTTTAAGTATATACATGTAACCAACGTTTACACGCTCTTTAATTTTTTCACCTGTCAAACCATTATAGAGTGTAGTTTTTCCATCTGAATCCATTTTCGCAAGAGCAAAAAGCTTTTCAAACTCTACTGCATTTACACCCTCAAATATCGGTGATGCAAATTTAACTCCTCTTGACCAGTCACGAGCATGATGCAATAATAGCTCATCACTCATATCTCCAAGAGTTTTAGCTGCGTTCATCATTTGTGCAACATCAGCTATTTCAATCATTTTAGCGCGTAAATTTTTTATAAAATCTTTTTGCTTTGATTCAAACTCTTTTGTAATTTGGTGTCCTAGTTCACGACCAGCCATACCAAGGTGCATCTCTAAGATTTGCCCGATATTCATACGAGATGGAACACCAAGTGGGTTTAGACAAACATCCACACTTCTTCCATCTTCCATGTAAGGCATATCAACTTCAGGAACTATTGTAGATACGATACCTTTATTTCCATGACGTCCTGCCATTTTATCACCAACTTTTAGTTGACGTTTTGTAGCAATATATATTTTTACATGTTTTACAACACCGTTTGGTAAAATATCATCTTTTTCTAAGATATTTAACTTCTCTTCGTGCTCATCACGGAAAAGTCTCTTCTCTTTTTGGAAATAATTTTTAGTTTTGTTGTACTCTGATTGAATCTCTTCGCTAAATGATTTTATAATAGCATTCATAGCAAAACGATTCACTTCTATTAAATCAGCACCGTTAATTATATCGCCAGTTTTATAGCTTGTATTTCCAATTTTTATATCATTTATAAGAGGCTCTTTTGTAAGAAGTTTTGTAACTCTTAACATCTCCTCTTTGTCAATCATAAGAAGTCTATCATAGTGCTCACGCTCTAAATAATCACGCTCCTCTTTTTCAAGCTCCAGTGTACGAGCATCTTTATCATAACCTTTTTTTGTAAAGATTTTAACATCAACTACAACACCTTCCATACTAGGAGGACAGTAGAGAGATTTGTTTATAACATGTCCAGCTTTTTCACCAAATATTGCGCGAAGGAGTCTCTCTTCAGGAGTTGGTTTAACTTCACCTTTTGGAGAAACCTTACCAACTAGTATCATACCGCCAGTAACGTTTGTACCGATTTTAATAATACCACTCTCATCCAAGTGAGCTAACTCATCATCTCTTACGTTTGGAATATCACGAGTAATCTCTTCTACACCATGCTTTAACTCTCTTGCTTCAACTTCTTTTTCATAAATATGAACAGATGTAAAAGCATCTTTACGGATAAGTCTCTCAGAGATTACGATAGCATCCTCAAAGTTATATCCATTCCAAGGCATAAACGCTACCATGGCATTGACACCGAGTGCTAATTCTCCTTGATCCATATTTGGACCATCAGCGATTATTTGACCAATTTCAACTCTTTGTCCAACGTTAACAATTGGTTTTTGTCCAAATGCAGTATTTTGGTTAGTACGAAGATTTTTTTGTAATGGATAGTAATCTATATAGATTTCTCCATCATCATCTCCCATAACGTAAATATGTTTTCCGTCAACTTTTTCTACAATACCTGAACGTCTTGCTTTTACACACTCCCAAGAGTCGCGAGCAACAAGTTTTTCTACACCAGTTCCAACCATCGGTGCTTCGTGTTTAATAAGAGGCACTGCTTGACGTTGCATATTCGAACCCATTAGTGCGCGGTTTGCATCATCATGTTCTAAGAATGGAATCAGTGAAGCAGCAACACCTACAACCATATGAGAAGATAGGTCTGCATAGCTACATTCGCCAACAGGGCGGTGTAATATTTCACCATCAACTCTAGTTACAACCATTTTATCTATAAACTGACCATCTTTATCTAGCTTATTAGATGCAGCTGCAATCTTTTTGCCCTCTTCTTGAGTTGCAGTTAGATAAACAATCTCATCAGTTATCTTTCCATCTCTCATAACTTTGTATGGAGCCTCAATAAATCCATGCTCATTTACTTTTGAGTAAGTAGCGAGAGTATTTATAAGACCAATATTTTGCCCCTCAGGAGTCTCAATCGGACAAATTCTACCATAATGAGTAGGGTGAACGTCACGCACTTCAAAGCCAGCACGCTCTTTTACAAGACCGCCTTCTCCAAGAGCTGATAGACGACGTTTATGTGTTACTTCAGATAGTGGATTTGTTTGATCCATAAACTGTGAAAGTTGTCCACCTGAGAAGAACTCCATAATTGTTGAAGTAATCATTTTAGAGTTTATTAGGTCATGAGGCATAAGCTCATTCATAGGTCCACTCATAGTTGAGAGTTTATCACGAATAGCTTTTTGCATCTTAATAAGACCATTATGAAGCTCATTACCTAAAAGTTCTCCGATTGAACGGATACGACGGTTTCCAAGGTGATCTCTATCATCAATATGTCCTTGGCCATTTTTAACTTTAATAACATATTTTACAGATTCAATAATATCTTCATGAGTTAAAACTGTTATATATTCAGGAATATTTAACCCTAATTTATGATTCATTTTCATACGACCAACTTTTGTTAAATCATATCTCTCTGGATCAAAGAAAAGCTGATTTACAAAAATCTTTGCAGCTTCTTTCGTTACTGGTTCGCCTGGTCTCATTACTTTATAGATACGAATAGCTGAGAGATCATTCTCATCTTCAATACCTTCAGTCTGTTTTAGCAGTTTTAGTGAATCTGCATCAGCATTAAATGCATTGATGATTGAACTATCCACACCATCGGCCAAATCATTTGCTATACTAAAGTTTTTAATACCAATTTCGCTTAATTTTTTAAGTTTTGTTTCATCAATTCGTGTCATTGCATCAAAAAGAATCTCGCCAGTTTCAGGATCAACTATAGGATTTGCCAAATAACGATCTAAAAGAACTTCAAGAGGATACTCAACCTCTTTTAGGCCCTCTTCAATAAAACTTTGTGCTTTTTTAGCAGATAGTCTTTTCCCTGAAGCTAAAAGTATTTTTCCATTTTTATCAACTAAATCATATGTTAATCTAGTAGAGTAATCGTTTGGATTAAATGGCATCAAGAATTTGTTATCTACTAAACTTATTTTTTGTATTGGATAGAAAAGTTTTAAGATATCTTGTTTAGAGTACCCAAGAGCACGGAACATGATTGTAACTGGTACTTTACGACGCTTATTTATTCTCATATAAAGAATATCTTTTGGATCATACTCAAAATAGAGCCATGAACCACGATCTGGAATAATCTGTCCAGTATATATTAGTTTATTGCCTGAAGTAGTTGATTCTTCTTCTTTAAAGATAACACCTGGTGAACGGTGAAGCTGATTTACAACAACTCTCTCAACACCATTGATGATAAATGAAGTTCTCTCTGTCATAAGTGGAATATCACGAACAAATATACTCTGCTCTTTGATATCTTTTACACCTAATTTCTCTTTTGTATTTTCATCTCTATCCCAAAGAACAAGACGTGTTTTCATTCTTAAGCTAACTGCGTATGTAAGACCACGCTCCATACACTCTCTAACCGTATATTTAGGCTTTCCAACTTCACTATCAATATACTCAACAGTTAATCTGTTTTGAGTATCATGAATAGGGAAAACTGATTGAAAAACTGTTTCAACACCACTTTGTGATCTATCTTTTTCCTCAAGCATTAAAAACTTGTTATATGAGCTTTGTTGTAGTTGTAATAAATTTGGTACTTCAATTTGCTGAGGGGTTTTAGAGAAGTCTACACGAAGACGATTTCCGGAATATAAAGTATTTAACATTGGCTACCTCGATGAGTTGTTATTAAGACTTAATCATTAAAGATTAAGGTTATCGTATCTAGGCGTCCCTAGATGATTTTTAGCTCAATAGTTAGAGCTTCTTTTTTAGTGCTTATAAACGACATAAGGGCACTTTTACGAGGAGATACTTATCTCTTCGTAAAAGCGCCCAAAAACTCGCAATTAACAGGGAAAATAGTTTTCCCTGCATTGCGAACAAGTAGTAAAATTATTTAACTTCTACTTTTGCACCAGCTTCTTCAAGCTCTTTCTTAGCATTCATAGCAGTCTCTTTATCTACGCCTTCTTTGATTGTAGAAGGTACGTTTTCAGTTGCATCTTTAGCTTCTTTTAGTCCAAGACCAGTTAATGCACGAACAACTTTAATAACGTTGATTTTTTTATCGCCAGCATCAGTGATGATAACGTTAAACTCTGTTTGCTCTTCAGCAGCAACAGCTGCAACAGCACCACCAGCAACAGCAACAGGCTGTGCAGAAACACCGAATTTTTCTTCAAATTCTTTTACTAATACAGAAAGTTCTAATACAGAAAGTCCTGAGATAAATTCTAATACATCTTCTTTAGTTATAGCCATAATATAGCTCCTTAATTTTTATTTTGATGATTTAATCATCTATTTTTTGAAAGTTATTAAACTTCCTCTTTTTTTTGTCTTAATGCGTCAAGTCCGATAGTAAAACATGCAACTGGCGCCATCCAAGTAGCAGCAAGCATAGCAAGAAGCTCCTCACGACCAGGAAGTTTAGCAAACGCTTCAACCTTAGCAGCATCAGCTGGTTCACGGTCAACGTAAGCAGACTTAATTACAAATTTATCGTTATCTTTAGCAAAATCAGCACAAACTTTAGAAGTTGCAACAGAATCTGCGCCCCATACTAAAATGTTAGTATCTTTTAATTCAACACCAGTAAGTTCAGCTTTACTAAGCGCAATAGTTGCTAAAGTATTTTTAACAACTTGAACTTTTGTATCTTTAGCACGAGCCATTTTTCTTAATGATTCAAGCTTAGAAACACTCAACCCTTTGTAATCACAAAAGATTACACTTTGAGCATCTTTAAATTGGTTTGAAAGTACTTCAATAATTTCAGCTTTTTGTGTTTTTGTCATAGAATATCTCCTTTCCAGACAACACTTCAACAGGAATGTTGATAATTATCAACAAATTAAGTTTTCACACCTATATCTTCAGTCCATAAAATGCAGTTACCAAAGTAGTAACTTGAGAGTGCTTTACGAATAAAGCACTAAAAATTACTAATTATTTCAGATCCGCCAATTGCATAACATCAAGCTTGATAGCAGGACTCATTGTTAAGCTAAGCGCACAGTTTTTAATATAGCGACCTTTTGCAGTTGAAGGCTTATGTCTATTTATTGCCTTAACAAATGTGATAAGGTTTTCAGATATTTTTAAAGCATCAAAACTTGCCTTACCGATACCTGCATGTATATTTCCTTTTTTATCAACACGGAAATTTACTTGTCCACCCTTTACGTTTTTAACTGCTGTTGCAACATCTGGAGTTACAGTACCAGTTTTAGGGTTAGGCATCATACCTTTTGGCCCTAGAATACGACCAATTTGACCAACAAGACCCATACAATCAGGTGCAGCAACAACTACATCAAAATTAAATATACCATCTTTTATTTGTTGAACTAAATCGTCTGTACCAACAATATCAGCACCAGCTGCTTTTGCTTCATCAGCTTTAACACCTTTAGCAAAAACTGCAACACGAACAGTTTTACCTGTACCATGAGGAAGGACGATAGCACCACGAATCATTTGATCCGCATGTCTTGGATCAACATTTAGGTTAAATGCGATTTCAACTGTTTCGTCAAATTTTGCACTTACTAAATTTTTTACTAAAGCTGTTGCTTCATCAACACCATACGCTTTTGTAATATCTATTTTTTCTGTTAATTGTTTATATCTTTTGCTCATTGTCAAATTCTCCTATGAAATTCTGCCACAAAATTTTATATCACTGTGGTCGATGATAGTATGTTTAATATTAGTCTATTATTTCAATACCAATTGAACGAGCTGAACCAGCAATTGTTTTAGCTGCAGCTTCTTTATCATCAGTATTTAAATCTTCGATTTTTCTATTTACAATTTCCATTAACTGAGCACGAGTAAGTTTTGCCACTTTGTTTTTAAGTGGATTACTTGAGCCTCCCTTAAGACCTGCAGCATGCATAAGCAGAGCTGAAGCTGGTGGTTGTTTTACAACAAATGTAAAGCTTTTATCAGTATAAACAGTGATAACTACAGGAACTTTAAATCCCATTTTATCTTTTGTTTTTTCGTTAAATGCTTTTGTAAACTCCATAATATTAACACCACGTTGACCAAGTGCTGGTCCAACTGGAGGAGCCGGAGTTGCTTTGCCAGCTTCAATTTGAAGCTTAATGTAGCCCATTATTTTTTTTGCCATCTTTTTTTCCTTTTTATTATTTTACTTACGCAATCTGAACGAAGTCCAGTTTGCTACGCTAACGCTAAGTTTTCTTTAGCAGAATGCTCGCGCGACTAGTCGCTTTAAACTACGCTAATATTAAACTTTTATAAAAAATCTAATATTAGCGTAGTTCATTTTTTTCTAAATTATTTTCTCAACTTGAGTATAAGATATATCAACTGGCGTTGCTCTTCCAAAAATTGAAACATTTAACTTTAGAGTTCCATGCTCTAAATCATACTCATCTACAGTTGCTGTAAAGTTTGCAAATGGACCATCTGTTATACGAACAGTTTCTCCACTATCAAAAAATACCTTCGGCTTTGGTGCAGCACGATTTTGAACACGATCAAGTATTACATTGATATCGTGTTCACTAAGCGGTGTAGGAATATTTGCTTCACCAATAAATCCAGAAACTTTTGGAATAGATTGAATTATATGTTGTATCTCGGTATTTAAATCTATTCTTGCAAAAACATAACCTGAATATAATGAACGCTCTGAGATTTTTTTCTTGCCATCTTTCACTTCTATAACATCTTCAGTTGGAACTATTACGTCTGTTATAAAATCTTGTAATCTCATCTCTTCAATGAGGTTTAAAATTGCCAAACGAACTGTTCTTTCATTTCCATATGTTTGTATAGAGTACCATTGATGATTACTTTTTTTCTCCATTGCCACTCCCTAACCTAAAATTGCTGACATTATTGACGACATAAGCAAATCAACTAATGCTAAAAAAGCAGCTATTACTGTTACAACAATTATAACAGATATATAAGCCTGTTTAACTTGACCTTTAGTAGGAAAAATTACTTTACTTAACTCTAGTCTAGCATTTTTAATATGTGTACCCAAATTCATTTAACTTTCCTAAATAGTCATTAATTACAAATAAAGCTCTAAAGCATTACAAATAATTAATGTATGGCAGGCGTAGAGAGATTCGAACTCCCAACACCCGGATTTGGAATCCGGTGCTCTAACCGTTGGAGCTACACGCCTATTTTAAACAAAAAAAGCCAAGTCAAAAAGACTTAAGCTTAAGTTGCAACTATATTAGAGTTTCATCTCTTTGTGAACAGTATGCTCACGACAAAACTTACAATATTTCTTTACTGAAAATTTTTCAGTATGAGTTTTTTTGTTTTTAGTTGTATGATAGTTACGACGAGTACACTTCTCACATCCTAAATGTATTGCTTCTCTCATGTTATTAACCTTTTAAAGGATTTTGCATACTCGCCTAAGCGAATTATGCAAGAATCTCAGCTACAACACCAGCACCAACAGTACGTCCACCCTCACGGATAGCGAACTTAGTACCTTTTTCCATAGCGATTGGGTGAATTAGTTCAACAGTAATACTTACGTTGTCACCTGGCATAACCATCTCAGTACCTTCTGGTAGAGAAATTGCACCTGTAACGTCTGTAGTACGAACATAAAACTGTGGACGGTAGTTAGTAAAGAATGGAGTATGACGACCACCCTCTTCTTTGCTTAGTACATAGATCTCAGCTGTAAACTTAGTATGAGGAGTAATAGCGCCTGGCTTACAAAGTACTTGACCACGCTCAACATCGTCTTTACCGATACCACGAACTAGAACACCACAGTTGTCACCAGCTAAACCTTGATCCATTTCTTTACGGAACATCTCTATACCAGTTACAGTAGTTTTTTGTGTATCACGGATACCAACGATTTCGATTGCATCACCGATTTTAACTGTTCCACGCTCGATACGACCAGTTACAACAGTTCCACGTCCAGAGATCGAGAAAACATCTTCAACTGGCATTAAGAAGTCTTTATCAACTTCACGAGTTGGCTCAGGAATATACTCATCTACAGCAGCCATAAGCTTTTGTATTTTTGCAGACCATGCTCCAAGTGTACCAGTTTTTGCTTCGTCTAATGCTTCTTTTGCTGAACCAGCTATGATTGGAGTATCATCACCTGGGAAATCATACATATCAAGAAGTTCACGAATTTCCATTTCAACTAGCTCTAATAGCTCTTCATCGTCAACCATATCTTCTTTGTTCATAAAAACAACGATATATGGAACACCAACTTGCTTAGAAAGAAGAATGTGCTCACGAGTTTGAGGCATTGGGCCATCAGCTGCAGAAACAACTAAGATAGCACCATCCATTTGTGCAGCACCTGTAATCATGTTTTTAACATAATCCGCGTGACCTGGACAATCAACGTGTGCATAGTGACGATTGTTAGTTTCGTACTCTACGTGTGATGTAGCAATTGTAATACCACGCTCACGCTCTTCAGGAGCATTGTCGATAGCATCATAATCCATCATTTTTGCACCGTTAGTTACTGCTAGTACTGCAGTAATTGCAGCTGTCAATGTTGTTTTACCATGATCTACGTGACCAATTGTACCTATGTTTACATGCGGTTTATTACGCGCAAACTTTTCTTTTGCCATAGTGTCCTCCGACTTAATTTGTGAATAGAAATGGAATTGTACCCAAAAATTATTCAATTATTGCTTAAATTTTGCCTATACTTTTATCTAGTGGAGCTCACGAGCGGATTTGAACCGCCGACCTCTTCCTTACCAAGGAAGTGCTCTACCCCTGAGCCACGAGAGCAAAGTTAAAAAGTAAAATAAACAGTAAGCAATAATTGCATAATTTTTAAAATATTAGATTGTTTTTTGTGTAGATAGCCATATGAGTTTATTATTATAATAACTATATGTTTATGAAGTAATTTGAAATTGTACTTCAGCTTCCAGAATCTCAATGGAGCGGGTGAAGGGACTCGAACCCTCGACCCTCAGCTTGGAAGGCTGACGCTCTAGCCAACTGAGCTACGCCCGCATGTGCCATTGAGTGGTGGTGAGAAGAGGAGTCGAACCTCTGAACCCGGAGGGAGCGGATTTACAGTCCGCCGTCGTTGGCCACTTGACTATCTCACCATACATAAATATGTTTTATCTGGTCTAACACTGTTTCTAATATTCTCGAATTCAATGGTGCCGACACGAGGATTCGAACCCCGGGCCTGCTGATTACAAATCAGCTGCTCTAGCCAACTGAGCTATGTCGGCATCGAATTTGAGCCAGAATTATAGTGCAATATATTTTCAATGTCAATAGTTTTTTACTTAAAATTTAAAAGATTTATCTCTTTATGTAAAAAAGGCTATTATCTGTTTTTATTTTATATATTTTAAGGGTTTTATTGATGTTAAAAATACTATTTTC
>CAMBTK010000037.1 GCA_945870785.1 Sulfurimonas crateris | reverse complement strand
ATACGTCTAATTCTTTTTGCTTCATGAACGATAAAGCCAATCAAAACATTATTAAACTCTGTAATAATGACTCTTGAGTTTTTTTCAATGCCTTCAGGCTGTTTTATTTTCATCCATTTTGCAAGATTTACAACAGGAATAACAACACTTCTTAAATCAAATATACCCTCTATAAACTCTGGTGTTCCAGGAAGGTCTGTTAGTTTTGGAAGCTTAATAATTTCACGGACTTTAGAGACATTTATCCCATAAATTCCCTCATAAACTCTCTCATCTTCTTGTTTGAAGATGCGAAAATCTACAAGTTCCATCTCGTTTGAACCAACTTTTAATGAATCATCTATATTCATATACTAAATCCCTTTTGAGAAATTTTTCTCTTCTAATAACTCTATATTGTCTGTCGATTTTACTATAAAGTATCTTTGATTGCAAGCAAAAGCACCAAGGTTAATGTATATAAAATCTCTCATTTTTATCATTTTATTTTGGTGAAAATGCCCCTCAACAAAATAGTCACAACTATATTTGCCCAGAAGTCTCTTAGTCATAAAAACCTCTAAACCAACGAACTCTTTACAATCATTCTTTTGGCTCAAGTATAGGTCTAAACGTTTTAAAATGCAATTTTTCAAAACTGTATCAACAGCTCTAAGAAGAAGCAGTACGTAATGATTTCTAATTGCTTTTGTATATATCTTATACCCCAATGCGCCCTCTATGTCTCCATGGCTTAGAAGAACTTTTTTCTCTTTATAACTACATGCAAGAGGTTGAGATGCGATTGGAAAAACTTTTATATTTGGAAAAATTTTTTTAAGATTAAAGTCGTGATTTCCCTCAAGATAGATAACTTCTATCTCTTTTGATATCTCATTTATAAGGTTTATGGCTTCTTGATTTATCGTATGTGTGTAGGGAATTTCACCAAAGAGTGCATCAAATATATCACCCATTAAAATCAGCTGTGTTGGGCGTAGTGTGTGAGAATAAATATCTTTTAAAAAATCTAAAAAAAGTGGACGCTTATAAGAGTAGTGCGCATCTGCTACTACAAATGCACCCTCTAGTATCTCAAACTTTTCTTGCATTACTTATGGAACATACGCTATATTTGGAATTCCAAGCTCTTCATCAAGCCCCATCATCAAGTTTGCATTTGCAACAGCAGCCGAAGAAGCACCTCTCATTAGGTTATCTATCGCACTTGAGATAAAAAGAACGTTGCCCTTTTGTTTTACATAAACATCACAAAAATTAGTTCCTGCAACATTTTTCATCTCTACTGGATTTTTACTAACTCTTACATGCTTTGCATCTTTGTAAAATTCACTTAAAACTGAAAATGCGTCAAAATCACCTTCAACTTGAATGTAGATAGAACTTAACATGCCACGAGTAAGAGGAACTAAATGAGGAACAAAATGAACCTCATCAAAATCAACTCCAAGCTTTTGAGCAATCTCTGGCGCATGTCTGTGCATAAGAGGATTGTAGGCAAAGAGATTGTCATTTACATTTACAAAGTGCGTTACATCACTTAGTTTTTTGCCAGCTCCGCTAACACCTGTTTTTGAGTCAACAATAATTGGCGTATGCGCTACACGCTTGTCCATAAATGGCAACAGACCCAAAATAGCAGAAGTTGGAAAACATCCAGGATTTGCTACAAGTGTAGCACTTCTTAGCTCTTTGGCAAAAAGTTCAGGAAGCCCATAAACTGCATGAGATAGATTTTTGGTATCTGTATGAGGGCAGTAAAACTCCTCATAAATATCTTGAGGAAGTCTATAATCAGCCGATAAATCAACAACTTTGAGCCCTTTTTCTATGAGAGGTTTAACATACGCCATGGCTGTTTGATGAGGAACTGCTAAAAAAACAAGCTCACACTCCTGCGCCAACTCATCTATATCTACTTTTAAAACATTACACTCAAAAACACCCTTGAGAGATGGATGCAACTCGCCTAGAGTTACTCCTCCCTCAGAGTTTGCAACATAGGCGAGATTAAACTTTGGATGCTTTATAAGAATCTTAACAAGTTCAAGTCCCGTATATCCACTGGCTCCGATAACACCTACATTAATGGCACTCAAAGACTATCTCCTGATATTTTACTTCAACTATCTCAAACTCTTTTTTGCCATTTGGAAGCTGAACTTTTACATCATCCCCCTCTTCTCTGCCAAGAAGTTGTTGTGCCAATGGAGAGTTAAATGAGATTAGTCCCGTATCTGGGTTTGATTCGCATCCGCCTACTATTGTATATGTAAACTCCTCTTCACTCTCTAGGTCACAAAGAACTACAGTTGAGCCAAAACTCACTTTAGCATGTTCTAATTCAGTTGGGTCTACTATCTTTGAAGAACCAATAAGTTCTGCTAGTTCAGCTAAACGGTTATCTAAAATCTTTTGTTGCTCTTTTGCAGCGTGATATTCGGCATTTTCTTTAAGGTCACCATGTTCTAGTGCCTCTTCTATATCTTTAACAACACGAGGTCTCTTAACCTCTTTTATATTTTTTACTTCAGCTTGGAGTTTGTTATATCCAAACAGTGTCATTGGCTCTATTTTTTGCATAAACTATTCTCTTTTTATATTGATTTTTTTGCATAATTATAGCAGATTAAACACCTGCTTAGTTTATCACACTCATTAGCGAAAGGTCAAACTTCGTCTTTGCTTCTATGCACTCTATAGTTATAATGCATCCACTTTTGCTTATCTTTTTTGCATCTTTTATACCTTCTAAAAGTGTTATGCTCTCGTTTGAAGTTTCATCGTATGCAAAAAGCGTCTCATCTTTTATGAAAAAATCTCTCCCACCGCCGCAACCATCGCCTATGATACCTCGACACGAAAGAGGATTTGGCTTTTTTTCTCTTACCATTTTTATAGCCTCACTACACATTACAAACCCAAACGCTGCAGTTACTCCGACAAAGCTTCCTTTATCTTTTACTTGTGCTTCTTCAGAAGAAAATACAACTTTGTACTTTTTTTTAAACCCTCTTTTTCTCAACTCATAGCGGATTTTTGAACCAAATTTATCGCCATAGCTTTTAAAAATATCATCTACATGTATCTTTGTTGGGTCCAATCTTTTGGCACTTCCAAGAGAAGATATAAGCTTTTTATAGCACTTTTGAGCAAGAGCTAATTTCGCTTTTATATCATCAATAGCATCAAGAACAACGTCATACTCATCAAAGTTAAAGTTTTTTATCCACTCTTCATCTATACGAACATTTATTATCTCTACATCTGGATAGTGTTTTTTTAGAGCTTCAACTTTTATCTCGCCCTCATGCAGTTCAGAGAAGAGTTGGCGATTTTGGTTACTCTCATCATAAGTATCAAAATCTACTATCGTTATATCACTCACGCCACTTCTAAAGAGACAATCAAGACAGTGTCCGCCAACCCCGCCAACGCCAAGCAGTAAAATTTTTGCATCTTGAAGTTTTAAGAAGTCATCTCCCAAGAGAGATTTTATACGTTCGTATCTCACTCTTCTACTCTATCCATGCTTTGAGTTTATTCATACTTTTATATGCGCTCATATCAAGCTGTATCGGCGTTATAGAGATATTTCCAGCCTCAATAGCTTCATAATCACTTATACCCTCAACTCCCTCTCTTGGTAGAAAATTTAGAGGATGAAGTCCCAGCCAGTAGAACTCTTCGCCTCTTGGGTTTCTATGAAGATGTGAGTCGTTTGCGTAAAATCTATACCCAGCATAAGTTACAACCATCTTTGCATCTCTGTTATCGGTAGAATCAAGGTCTGGCGGAATATTTACATTTAAAAACTCTCTTTTTGGCAGAGGAAAAGAGCCGTTTTTTATCTTTAATACAAGCTCTTTTATAACCTTTTGCGCCAGAGTAAAATCGCCCTGAGGGTCACTAAAATCCATAACTTGAGAGATAGCTATGGAAGGAACGCCATGAAGAACTCCCTCCATAGCACCTGCCGCTGTTCCTGAGTATGTAATATCCTCGCCCATGTTTGAGCCGCGGTTTATACCGCTGATAAGCAAATCGGGCTTTGCGTCTACAAATATCGTACTTAGTGCAAGATAGACGCAGTCGCTCGGCGTTCCGTCATCAAGCTTGAAAAAGTTGTCCTCTACGCTTATAAATCTGAGCGGACGTATTATAGTAAGAGAATGCCCGCATGCAGACTTCTCGCTTGCAGGTGCTACTACTGTTATCTCGACATCATCAAGTTCCCTGAGCGCTTTAATAAGGCTAAGAAGACCTTTCGCCTCGTATCCGTCATCATTTGTTACTAAAATCTTATAGGCCAATTGCACTTCCTAAGTTACGACTAGTGCGTATTTATTTTTATGGTGCCATTTTATCATTAAAGTTTAAAAACTTGACATTGCAACTTCTATTAGTGTTCTCGTTCCCAAGTTTGACTTGGGAACGAGAACACAACAATAACATCATTATAATTTTTTTCATTTATTAAATACATTTTCAACTGGTTGAAGAACATTGCTTTTGATTAAACAATTCTGACCATAATAATCTTTACATGTTTCAATTATATATTGTCTCGGTAATTTTCTACCTTCTTGATATATAGAAACTACGTTTCCATTTGTAACTCTAGTAAAGTTCCATAACTGTTTATCATTATGCATTACAGATTCAAAATATTCTACTGTCTCACCATATAATGATGTACATAAAATAATTAAAAATAAAACTTTCATCTTCTATCCTTATATTTCACTTATAATATATTATATAACTGACCTTACGCACTCTTATATCGCTCCTACACTGTGCTTAGGCGTGTGTTCTTTGTTTGTCTACCTTTTTTATCTGTCTGGATTCCCAAGTGGAACTTGGAAACAAGGAAAGGTTTCACTTGGGAGCAAGAAAAAACTTATAAATTCATTTTTCATCAATTTATTTACAATATACTGGCATTTCAAAACCATTGTTTTTAGATATAACAGCATTATATAAATCTTTTTTAGCTGACTTAATATCGGTAATAATTTGAACTGTATATTTATTACCTATATATTTTTTAGAGATTCCTGTTTGGTCTATATATACTAGCTGATCTTCCAATGCGCCATAAAATCCATCATATAATGTAACTAGATTATTACCATACGATAACTGCATTAAACCACAAGAGTATTTTTTGCCAGACTTTATAACATCTATATTTTTTCTTATTTTAGAGATTTGATCACTTTTTTCTTTTTCTGCTTTTTTTCTTGCTTCAGCATAAATTTTATCTTCAGCAGCTTTTTCATTTTGAATTTCTTCTAAAGACATACCTTGATATTGATCTAAGTTCTCCAAGCTTACACCAGCTTGTGCATAATCAGGAGCATTGTCAACAGTCATCCCAAATTTTTTTAACCTCTTAGCTTCATCAGGACTACTCAGTCCTAACTTAATCCATTTTTTAATTTCATCTTGTGACCATTCTGTAGATATCCATTCTTCATATGCTTCTTGTCTTTTGATACCTAAAGCAAAAGCTTTCTGTGCAATATTGGGTGAGTCCCAATGTTTAGGTATATTTGAAGCACTATCACGCTGCCAGTCGGAATTATTTTCAATAATTTTCTCATAGCATTCAGGATATTTTTTATATATAACATACCCAATTCCATTAGCCCTTTTAATATCATCGAAAATTCCTTGAGTAGGAGCATAAACACCAGCTTCAGTCCACTGTTTTGTTTGCCAAGGCGTGAATTTATTTTCTCGCCATGCTTTTTTTAAATCTAAACTACATAACTTTACATCATCCCATTTCAATTCTCTATAATTACAAGTTGATACACCATCTTTATCAATCATTTGAGCCAATAAAGCTTCGCACTCTAATTTATTTAAATCTGCTATTTTATTTTCTTTAACTTTATCAAGGGCAGTATTGCGAACTTTATTTTTATCATCTTCTGATTTTCTATCGGTGTATGTTACGCTTGACAAGTCAAACTTGTCAATTCCAAGGTCTATATAACGACGAGCTTCACTTGGAGAATATCCAGCCGCTCTTATACCACGAATGAAACCAGAAGTTGGTGAAAAACCATGCTTTAACCACTCCTTTACTTCAGATACCTCATATACTTCTTGCTTTACCCAATCTCCTACTTGTGCATAAGAATGTGCTTCTTCAACTGTAACACCTTTTGTTTCAACTATATAATCAACCCATTCTTTTGCTGTTTCTTCAGTTTTAATACCAGAACGGAGGAACCTTTGTATTGCTCTTTTAAGATCTTCGTCCCCTTTATTAATATCATTTTTACTAACTTTGTTTGTATCAACTCTTTTTATATTGGCTGTTTCTTCAATATCTTTTACAACACCTCCAATTAACGCATCAAACATCCCAGCAAAACTAGATGTACTTATTAACAATGTAAACAATCCAACTCTAATATATTTTTGCATAACATTTTCCTTTAAATTAATACCTACCACTATCTATAGCTTCTGCGGCTTTACGTCTTTGCATTTCATCAACAATTGCTACTGAAACACATTTTTTATTCACAGGATTTAAAGTTGTCCCTAAAGATTTAGCCATTACTATTGCTACTGGAATTCCAACAATAGTAATAGCCATACCTACTATTTGGAAAATACTAATAATTGCAAATATTAAACCAAATGGAAAATATATAATCATAATTACAGTCGAATACGCTTTCCAAACACTATTGCGCTCAATATTCAAATCATTTTTACTGACCATTACTTTCCCAAAAGGAGCAAGTAAAAATTTACTATACTCAATCAAACCCACTCCTACTGGAGCCGCTATAACAGTTACTGTCAATAGTATTCCAATTACAAATGTAATAAATGCGCTTACAAATCCTAGAAATGGTATGTGCCATAATATATTCCCTAATGTTCTCATTTCCTATCTCCTTTTAAAATTATTTACAAACAAATATTTCTGTCCACTCATTGAACCGATTGTAACATAATAAGACCAAATTAATTTAATTTTATAATTTTAAATTTTTTCACTCCTTCTATCTCTTTGAGCGCTTTAACTAGCGCCAGAAGCCCCTTTGCCTCGTACCCATCATCATTTGTAACTAAAATTTTGTATCTCAAAAAAGTTCCTTAAATTTGCTAAAAAATTATTGTGTATTGATATTCTAACATCACTTATCAAAAAATAAAATTGTGCTCTCTCTTTAAAATGGAACTTCCCCACCCCATCGTTCCCAAGTTTTACTCCCTCTCCCTCGTTCCCAAGTTTCACTTGGGAATGCATACATCAAAAAAACTTTTCAATCTCTATCAACCCATCAACACCTTCATAATTCCGAGCACTACTATAGCGCCAAAACTTAGCTTCATCTATATAACCTCTTTTTACAGGATTTTGATGAATATAGTTAATCTTCTCGCTCATCATTTTTTCATCTATAATCAGTTTAGGCTGTATCCCCTCTTGCCAAAGCTGATAAGTAGTCTCTTTTTTGTGCGCCTTCTTGTAAAAAGCCAATTGCTCAAGTATGGTTTTTACATTTTTTTCTTGAAGAAGCTTTAAAATCTCTTTTGCAGTATGGGCTTTGAAGCTCCTCATTGATTTACCTATATCATCACTGCTTACAACCAAATGAAGATGATTTTCAAGTATCACATAGGCATATAGTTTTAGGTTATCTGTCTGTTGAAGGTACTTTAAACTCTCAAAAATTATGTCTGTAGTCTCTACGTTCGTAAAGATAGGTATCCAGTGAAGAATTGTACATGTTACAAAGTGCGGATGTGTCTGTTCATATATTTTGTATCTGCTTCTTCCCATAAAACTTCCTTTTTGTTTAAATGGTATCAGATGTTTTTGTAGTTGGTTGATTTTATTGCAGATTGTCATATTTTGTGGCGTACTTGTTTCCATGCTGTGCTTTTCTTGCCCCCATGCCACTCTCGCTCCCATGCTGTGCTTGGGAGTGTATACATCAGTTTATGGCTTTTACTTCTGTTTTATCTGTATGCATTCCCAAGTGGAACTTGGGAACGAGGAGAACATCACTTATCAAAAAATAAAATTGTACTTAACACCAAATAGTATGATAAAATCATCCCTCAATTAAGTAAATGGAGTCTTAGATGGATTTATTATTTGAAGATGTTGGTTATTTTGATTTAACAACTCTTGGACTTGGGATTGGTGATAAAAAAGGTTTAATGACTTTTGCACCAAAAGACGAAATCATACTTAGTGGTGTGGATGAAGTAAGAGAAATATTAATCAAGTTAGATATAAAACACACTTTTTTCAAAAAAAATAGCGATAAAGTTGAAGCTCAAGAAGTTATCTTAGAGTGCAAATCAGAGGCTTCAAAACTCCATAAAGCGTGGAAAATCTCTCAAAATATCTTTGAGTATATGAGTGGTATCGCAACCTATACAAACACTCTTGTAAAAACTGCAAAAGAGATAAACCCAAATATAAGCGTATCAACTACTAGAAAAAACTTCCCTGGTGTAAAAGAGATGATGCTAAAAGCTGTCATGTGCGGAGGCGGCGCACCCCATCGCCTTGGGCTTTATGACTCTATTTTAGTATTTGATCAACATCTTGTATTTTTAAGCGATAAAGAGGAACTAGAGAGAAATTTCAAGAAACTAAAGAGTGAATTTATAGAGAAAAAGGTAGCCGTTGAAGTTGATTCACTGAGTAGTGCAAGGTATTTTGCCTCTTTGGGCGCTGATATTTTACAGTGTGAAAAGATGGATTATGAGACACTAAAAAACTGTGTAATGTTAAAAAAAGAGTTTTCAAATCTGCTAGTCTCTGCAACTGGCGGTATCAACAAAGATAACATTGCCGAGTTTGCAAAGTGTGGCGTTGATTTTATAGTTACTTCATCGCCATACCATGCAAAACCTCTTGATATAAAAGTAAAAATAAAAGAGGACAACTAAAAAAATTTGATGATTTGACGATTTGTAAGCAAATTTAGGAGTTTTATATGGATACTTCATACTCACTTAACGCTTACAGGTCTCATGACTTAAACATCTCTATGAGAACATCTAGTGGCGATGTTATAGAGATGGATTTTGCAAACGAGAGCGCGCTTTCTATGAGCTCTCAGAAAAATTCACAAGGCTCAAACAGTGAGTTTAGCTTCTCATCTATGCAGTCATTTAACTACTCCATAAAATCAAACGGTATAGATGAGCAAGACCAAAAAGAGATAGATGAGTTTATGAAAGTGGCACAGCCATATATAGATGACTTTTTAAAAGAGTTAAGCGAGGATGCTCCAACTTCTCCTGTTACAAAAATGGCAAAAGATATAGCCTCTATATTTGAGCCAAGCAAACTAAGAGACGAAAAGCAGACAAACCACGTGAAATCAAGCATTGTAGATATGTTTGATAATGCAATCTCAAAAGTAAAAACTAATGATGATATTTTTAAAGAGGTTCAAAGGCTATTGGAAAAAACTCTTCAAGAGTTTGATGAGTTTAATAAGAAATTATATGCTTAACTTTGACATAGAAATATGACGACTTGACAACATAAGTTCTATTAGTGTAAAATTCTGCCATCAAAATATTTGAAATACACTTTCCCAATGCACTCTAGAAAAATATCCCACAGTGCAAAATCTCAAAAACTAAGGTAGCCATTTTATGAGCGATATCGATTCACAACAGCCTCGCAAAAACAGTAACAACAAAAGTAACACAAACAGTCCAAAGACAAGAACGCACAAGCCCGTAAAAGGTGTAAGTGTTGAAGATCTTCGTATTAAGAGTATTGAAGAGTTAACAGCTATGGCTGTTGAGTTAAATATTGAACAGCCAAATGAGCTTAAACGTCAAGACCTTATATTTGAGATACTAAAAGCTCAAACTGAACAAGGCGGGTTTATCCTCTTTAGCGGTATCTTAGAGATTATGCAAGATGGTTATGGTTTTATCCGCTCAATCGACAAGAGTTTTGATGAGAGTATAAATGATGCATATGTATCAAATACGCAAATCAAACGCTTTGCTCTGCGTAACGGAGATGTCGTCACAGGGCAAGTTAGACCTCCTAAAGAGCAAGAGAGGTATTACGCACTTATAAAAATCGAAGCTGTTAATGGCCTTCCTCCTGAAGAGAGTAAAAAAAGACCTCTCTTTGAAAACCTCACTCCACTTTATGCAACAGAACAAATCAAACTAGAATACAGAGAAAAAGGTCTAACAGGCCGTATGATGGACCTTTTTGCCCCTATCGGCAAGGGTCAGCGTGGACTTATCGTTGCACCTCCAAGAAGTGGTAAAACAGAGCTTTTAAAAGAGATTGCTCATGGTATCACGCATAACCACCCAGAGATAGATTTGATGGTTTTACTAGTTGATGAGAGACCTGAAGAGGTAACTGACATGGAGAGAAGTGTTAAGGGTGAAGTTTACAGCTCTACTTTTGATATGCCTGCAAAAAACCACGTAAAAGTTGCTGAGATGGTAATTGAAAAAGCAAAAAGACGTGTTGAACTTGGCAAAAACGTTGTTATTTTACTTGACTCTATCACTCGTCTTGCACGTGCGTATAACACAGTTACGCCATCAAGCGGAAAAGTTTTAAGCGGTGGTGTTGATGCCAACGCACTTCACAAGCCAAAGCGATTTTTTGGTGCTGCTAGAAACATCGAAAATGGCGGAAGTTTGACTATCATCGCAACTGCGCTTGTTGATACAGGAAGCAGAATGGATGAAGTTATCTTTGAAGAGTTCAAAGGTACTGGTAACTCAGAAGTTGTACTTGACCGTAAAATTGCAGACAGAAGAATCTTCCCTGCTATGGATATCCTAAAATCTGGAACTAGAAAAGATGAACTTCTAATAGGACCTGAAGTTCTACAAAAAGTATTTATCCTTCGTCAAATGATTCATAAGCAAGACAACGAGATTGAAGCACTAAAATTTGTCTACTCAACAATGGGCAAAAAACCTACGAACGAAGAATTTTTAGAAAGCATGAATACAAATCAGTAGCTCATGAAGGTAGGTGTATTTGATAGCGGTATCGGCGGACTTACTGTCGTAAAATCTCTTTTGGACAATAAGCTCTTTAAAGAGATTATCTACTTTGGTGATACAGCTCGTGTGCCTTATGGCATAAAAGATAAAAACACTATCATACGTTACGCAATAGAGGCTGTTGAGTTTTTTAAAAACTTTGAACTTGACCTCATTATAGTTGCATGTAACACTGTAAGTGCTCACGCACTTCTCGAGATGAGAGAAGCCTCAACATGCCCTGTAATAGGTGTTGTTGAAGCTGGTATCTTAGCAACTGCAAATGCACTTAAAGATAAAAACTCAAATATTCTTATCCTTGGAACAAAAGCAACAATCAACTCAAAAGCTTACGAAGTTGGCTTAAATGCTGAGGGTTTTCAAAACTTACAAGCCAAAGCTACTGGACTTTTTGTACCGCTTGTTGAAGAGGGTATTTATAGTGGTGAGATATTGGAAGCTACTTTTAAACACTACTTTGGCGCACTAAAAAAACCTGATGCGCTAATACTAGGATGTACTCATTTTCCTCTTATTACGGATTCATTAAAGGGATATTTTACTGAGGACACTATCTTTATCCACTCTGGAGATGCGATAGTTGAACAGCTAGAGAAAGATTTTGATTTTAAAGAAAAATTTGAGATAACAAAGCTAGAATTTTTTGCATCTGAAAACCCAGAATCCCTCAAATCCATAGCAAAAGAGTGGCTAAATTTATAAGCTTCTATGAGCAAAGTTTAACCCACAAAATGCTAAAATCAGCCACCTAAAATGGAGTGTTTATATGAGAGAGAGTTCAGAAGTATTAGCTAGAAAATATAGACCTATTAATTTTGATGAACTTATCGGTCAAGATAGCATCTCTCAGACTCTCTCACTAGCTCTTGATGCAAACAGACTCTCACATGCTTATCTCTTCTCTGGACTTAGAGGCAGCGGAAAAACATCCACAGCTCGTATCTTTGCAAAAGCTCTAATTTGTGAAAAAGGCATCTCTCATAAACCATGTGGAGTTTGCCAAAACTGTATCTTAGCTCTTGAAAACCGTCATATTGACATTGTAGAGATGGATGGTGCCTCTTCAAGAAAGATAGATGATATACGAGATTTGATAGAGCAGACAAAGTACAAACCAACAACGGCAAGATTTAAAATCTTTATTATAGATGAAGTTCACATGTTAACAAAAGAGGCATTTAATGCTCTGCTAAAGACCCTTGAAGAGCCACCATCTTATGTGAAATTTATACTAGCTACTACTGACCCACTAAAACTACCAGCCACCATTCTTAGCCGTACTCAGCACTTTAGATTTAAGTCTATCGCAACAAACAAGATATCAGACCATCTCGCTCATATTCTAAACCTAGAGGGAATAAAATATGAGAGCGAGGCGTTAGATATCATAGCTAGAAGCGGAAGCGGAAGCCTTAGAGACACACTGACACTGCTTGACCAAGCTATCATTTACTCTAAAAATCATGTAGATGTTCGCACAGTTACAGATATGCTCGGCCTCGTTGATCCAAAGTTTATAGAAGAGCTCTTTAGCGCTGTTTTTGCAAAGGATTATGCGCAGATTGTTGAGTACGTAAAGAGCCTTGAAGATTATGAAGCACAGATGGTTGTAGATGAGCTGATAGCCTTCTTAAAAGAGCGTATGTACGCCTCTGATGCTCTTTACTCAACACTTGTACTTGATAGATTTTTTAGAATACTAAGCGATGCGAAATATCTATTTAGTATAAATGCTGATGGCTCTTTTGTACTCTCTTTGATATTTTTTAAAATGGTTGAGGCTCTTCGCATAAAAGAGGTTGACCAGATGATAGAATCGCTTCAAAAAGAGATATATAGACCAGCTATATCATCTGCGTTAGAAGTAGAAGCGCCACAAAGCAAGAGTGTTCAAAACATAGCGCAAAATATACCTGACATGCAAGAGACACCGCAGATTCAAACAAAAAACCAAAGCGCGGAGTTTGATGAACTGATTTTAAAAATCAAAGATAGAAACTTTGAACTTGGAGAGTGTTTTACAAAAAGCATCACATTTATCTCTTATGATAGCGCAACACTTACATGGGAGAGTTGTGCTGATGAAGAGTGTAAAAAGGTATTGACGCATGGCTATGGAGTCATAAAACAGCTAGTGAGAGAAATATTTGGATTTGAGACAAAAATCAAACACGAAGTTTGCAGTAAAGCGCAAGATACGCCATATGCCCAAGCACCAAAAGAGCAAATACCAGAACCCAATATAGACTATCAAGAGCCATATTCTATGATTGAGGAGGCTGAAATTGGTGGTAGTGGAAGCTGTGTAACAAACTGTCAAAATCCAGACTCTTCACGTGAGATAAACGGTGCAGATATAAAAGATGAGCCGATGGTTCAAAAAGCAATAGAGCTCTTTGAAGCTAAAAAGATAACAATCCAGTCTAAAATCTAACTCTTTAACATCTCTTTGATACTAAAGCCAAACGTTGAGCCGTGCCCAAACTTTGACTCTATTGTGAGAGATGAGCCTAAGAGTTTTAAGATATAACTAACCATAGCTAATCCCAATCCCATCGAGTTATTCCAACTGTTTTTATCAACTCTGTAAAACTTCTTTGTAACATTTTGAAGCTCATCTTCTTTTATACCTATCCCGCTGTCTTTTACTAAAATCACACTATTTTTAAGCTCCATGAAAACATCTGAACTTGAGTATTTGAGCGCATTTTCAACTAAATTTACAAGAGCTAATTCCAGCATAGTTTTATCACTAAAGAGAGTTATATTCTCAACACTAAGTAAAATTTTTCTATCTCTGTATTTTGACTCTAAATTTGATGCTACCTCATCACAAAGCACTTTTAGGTCAAATTCACTCTTTGTTATTGCAAAATCTTCATTTTCTAGTTTAACTGAGAGGGTAAGCCTATCAAGCATTTTTGATATTTTCTCACCATTTGCACTGATTTTTAGTAAAAATTTATCTCGCACTGTCTTTGGCATATCGCTATCATCTTGAATCGTTTGAGCATACCCCATTATTGAAGCTACTGGATTTTTAAATTCATGTGAAATGGCTGATAAAATGTCATTTTTTTGTCTATTGACAAGCCTTAGTTTCGCCATATATTTTGATTTTTTCTTCTCGTTTTTACTAAGTTTTTTAACCAAATTTTTAAGAAGCAGTGAGATTTGTAAAAACTCATAAAAATATTTTGTCTTTATGATTGCTTTGTAGTTTTTATTTGAAATTTCATCGAGATAGCTTGTAATTTGCTCTATATCATAGACAACTTTCTTGCTCATTTTTTGAGAGACGATTGTAGCAATAATTAAAATACCTATAAAAATAAATAGAAGTTTTATCCATAAAGAGTAGAAATCATCCATTATCTGCGCCAAACTCATGGATAGTCTTATATAAATATCTCTATTTTTATACACAATTTTTTTTGCAACATATAAAAAATCTGCTTCTACTGTGTTTGAATATCTTATGATATAGCCATACTCTTTTGTATTTGACTCCATTACTTCAAATCTCTGCAAATGGTTATCCATTTGTGCTTTATCTGCATTTGACTCTGCTAAAATAGAGCCATTTTCATCTATGATAGTTGTACGCAGAGAAGTTTTTTTATGAATATTTGATACATATTCATCAAGGTTATTGACGTTATCAAGCCCTAAATCTACGATTTGTATAGAATTTTTGAGATGAGTTTTGTTATGTTCTACTATGCTGTTTTTGAGTGCAAAGTAACTGATAAGAGAAGTTATAAGAAGTGTACCAACAAAAAGAAGCAAAAACTTAATTATAAATACTTGATGTATTTTTAGCATAGCTTGTATCCAACACCGCGAACTGAAACTATGTACTCTTTTGTTTTAGAAGGGTCTATCTTCTCTTTTAGACGATTTATTGCAACATTGACTGTTTTGTACTGATACTCCTCTGAGCTGTCCCATACATTCTCTAGCAAATATTCACGGTTTAATACATTGTTTTTGTTTAAAATAAATTCACTCAACAAATCAAACTCTAGCTTTGTGATCTCTACATTTTTGCCATCTACTCTAAGTGTTCTTGAGCTATTATCAAGCACTAAATCTCTATGTGAAAGGATTGCATCTTCTACATTTTTTGTTGTTCTTCTAAGTAGAGCTTTTATACGTAAAAGCAACTCTCTCATGTTAAAAGGTTTTGTGATATAGTCATCACCGCCTCTTAAAAACCCCTCTTCTATCTCACTATCAAGCCCTTTTGCGCTCAGATATATAACAGGTGTTAAAAAGCCATCTTTTCTTAGTGATGCTACAAACTCGCTACCCTCGACATTTGGCAGGTTTCTATCCATCAAAAGCAAATCAATCTTCTCTTCGACAAGAAGTTGCTCAACATTTTTTGTGTTTAAAAAGCCGATGACTTCATAGCCCTCTTTTGTCAAGTTATACTCGATAAGCTCTAAAATATCCTCTTCATCTTCAACAACCACAATCTTCGCACTCATAATGTTTCCTCGGATATATTTTAACTATTGTATCAAAAAAGGATTTCTTTTTAATTACATAAAAGGTATAATAATTTCAAATACTTTGGAGAAGTCGTATGTTTGTATCGTCATATAACACTTATGTTAATACAACAAATTCAACTAAAAGTAGTGAACTCCGAAGAAGTGACGACAAAGAAAAATCAGATAGTTTTAGTAAAAGCCTCTCTGATTCAACTATACTTAAACCTTACAACGATAAAAATCTTCCTATAAACTACATCTCTAACTACAAATCATTTCACAACCATCAAAGACTTCAAGAGCATCTTCAAAGCCAAAACGAATATAACCTAAAACAGCTAAACACACTAAATAGTGCAAAAATTGCTTACGATGAGAACTCTAAAATGTTCCCTTTGGCAAAAAAACCATCTAGCTCTTTGAGCCAGACTCCAAAAATAGATGAAAAACTTCCTCCTAAAGATCAAGAAGCAAAAGAGAAAGTTATTAGACACGTTATGGTAAATACTTATATCTCAAATGACAACTACTACCGCATAACAGC
>CAMBTK010000036.1 GCA_945870785.1 Sulfurimonas crateris | reverse complement strand
AAACGTTATAGGACTATATTTATAAATCTTAAATTTAAACAAACTCTTAGATTATTATAGTATGATAAAAGTATGAATTAAATATTACTATAGTAAGGGGCTTAACAATGGTAAGAAAAACAGTAGCAATTAAAGATGATTTATTTCATAATTTAGAGCTAAATCATATTATGGAGAAGTATCAATCATTTTCTGAATTGGTATCAAATGCTTTACAGCTTTTGATAGAAAAACAAAAAAAAGAGCAATATAAAAAAACTATGATAGAAGCTTCAAAAGATAAATTATATATTCAAGATATGAAAAGTATTGAAGATGAATTTCAATACTCAGATTTTGAGAATATTAAATGAATCAATACGATGTATATCTAGCTGATTTAAATCCAACTGTTGGTAGAGAACAATTTGGGAAAAGACCAGTTTTAATAATCTCAAACAATTATGAGAACTTACTTGATGTAGTCACAATCATTCCAATAACTTCTTTAAAAAATGGTAGAAAAATATACCCAAATGAACTATTGTTGCAAAATGAACTTGAAAAGCCATCAATATTATTGTGCCAACAAATTAGAACTATTTCAAAAAATAGATTAATTAAAAAGTTAACTTCTATTGATAATTATATCACTAAGAAAAAAATAGTAGATGTACTTTGTCTTAGATTTGAAGATATAGATTAACCACCTATAACAAAACCTAGCAGTAAACGATAAATCGTTACTGAACTCAGCCGTTGTACTACAAATATAAAGGAATAATAACTTGCCAAATTTACAAATTTTTTTTAATCAATATAATTTGACCAATGATCAAGCAACACTTGTTAAAGAACTTAATATATTTTTAAATAGCAGTGAGTCTAATTGTTTTCTTTTAAAAGGTTATGCTGGAACTGGTAAGACATTTATTACCAAAGGTTTGACTGATTATTTAAATGAAATTAGAAGAAACTATATTTTAGCAGCACCTACAGGTAAGGCCGCAAAAGTAATTCAAGAAAAAACAAAAAGTGAAGCACATACCATTCATAAAACAATTTATTCTGACAAAGATTTAAAAGAGTATCAAACAGATGAGGATGGTAAAACGATTAAGTTCTACTTTGAATTGGCTGTTAATAATAACTCTAACGATACTGTATATATTTTTGATGAAGCTTCTATGATATCAAATATATATAGTGAAATGGAATTTATTAGGTTTGGTAGTGGGTATTTGTTACAAGATTTATTTAAATACATTAATTTAGACAATAATAATCATAACAAAAAAATAATTTTTATTGGAGATAACGCACAGTTGCCCCCAGTTGGAATGAAATTTTCTCCAGCATTAAATACTAAGTATTTACAAGAAAATTTTAGAGTAAGATTAGAAGAGTTTGAACTTACTAATGTTGTTCGTCAAAAAGAAGATAGTGGTATATTGAAAAACTCTATTGATATTAGAGACACATTAAATAAAAAAATATTTAATCACTTAGATATAGATACTTCTAGTTCAGATATAGAGAGCTTAGAACATGCAAATTTTATCAATAAATATTTGGAAGTTTGTAATAATAAAATTGATAAAAATACAATGGTTATCGCATATACGAATGCTTCTGTAAAAGATTATAATCAAGCGATTCGAGCAAAGTTCTTTGATAATATAGATCAAGTAAATGTTAAAGATAAAATTATAATTTTATCTAATAGCTCAAGTAGTGGTATATTCTTGTCAAACGGAGATTTTGGTTTAATTACACAAATTTTATCTGATACAGAACAGAGAAGAGTAAGGTTAAAGCGAAAAAATAATGAGACAGATAAAGTGGAAAATATAGATATTGATCTTTATTTCAGAAATATTGAATTACTTGTTAGAGATATTGACGGCACGCTACATAAAATAAATTCTAAAATAATAGAAAATCTATTATTTTCAGAACATCCTAATCTAAACAGTGATGAGAATAAAGCTATTTATTTAGACTTTGTGATGAGAAATTCACATCTTAAAGCAAATACAAAAGAGTGGAAAGATTCATTGAAATCTGATTCATATTTTAATGCTTTGAAGGTTAAATTTGGTTATGCAATCACATGTCATAAAGCACAGGGTAGTGAATGGGATAATATCTTTCTAAATTGTAAGTCACATCAGTCATATCTTAGTGAGGAGTATTTTAGATGGTTATATACAGCATTAACCAGAGCATCTAAAAACTTGTATACTTTGAATGAACCTCATATTGGAATGACAGATAAGTTAAATGATAAGAATATACATATGGAGCATATTAATGATAGTTTTATTCAAGATGAATCAATACAAAACAATACTTCAAATAGCAATCCATTCAATATAAAAGATAAATTTTTATTAGCAATATATCAAAAAATAGTAACCATAGTTGAGTCAAATAATATTAAAATATTAGATTTACAGCATAATCAAAATCAAGAGCAATATATATTTGAAAGTAATGATGAACAATCAAAGGTTGCAATATACTACAATGATAAAGAAATTGTTACAACAATAAACCCTATGGAAACTAATAATCTATCAAACTTAATAAAAGCTATATTAGAACCATTGAAAAATCAGATGTTGATAGTAGAAGAGCATATTAACTTTATATTCATGGAGGAGTTTTTAGAAGATTTTTATTTATTATTAAAAGATAAATTAAGTGATTTAAAAATAAAAATAGCAAATATTGAGCATATTAATTATAGGGAAAGATATACTTTTAGTCGAAATAATGAAATTGTAATAATTGATTTTATATACAATGGTAAAACTCAGTTTACAAATCAAACTATTAATCCAAAAACTAATTCCAGACAATTGGCACAAGATATATTAGGAGCTCTTTAGTGAGAAGAGGTGGCTTTACCCCAAGAGAAATTGATGATAATAGCAGTCAAAAAGTTTTTCAGTTAAGAAAAGAAAAACAATTAGGTAACGCCTATGAGTTGGCTGTAAAACTTTATAACAAAGAACCAAATGATGAATGGATTCAAAAAGCTTATGCATGGGTATTGATAGACATTATAAAAATTGAAATAAACAATAATAATGCAAGTAAAGCACAATCTTTTTTTAACCAGCTTCAATCTATAGATTTTCATGAAATGGATGAAATACTTAATACACAGATTAATTTTATAAAACCAAAACTAAATATAAGTTATCAAGAGATACAGCAAGCTGAAAATTTAAGTAAAAATGGAAATCATCAAGCATCTATTGAGCTTTTTAGAAAACTATTTCGAAGTGGAAAATTATCAAATGAACACCACCAGTCTTATGGATGGGCAATTTATAGATTATTGTCAAACACTCAAGATAGTTTAAATATAAGTGAAATCAAACATTATTTGATGGAGTATTTAAAATTAAATAATCCCAAACCTGAAATGTTGCACTCTTTTATTTTGCAATTTACTGTAACTTATGCATCTAAACATAATGATTTTGATATATATAAATTTTTTCAAATGTGGGGTCCTCAATATTTAAGAGATGAAGATAAAGAAAAACAATATAATGACGGTAAAACATACCCATCTTTAGTTGAAAAATTTATCAGGACAGTAGTTGAGAAGAGTTATAATTATGATATAAAATATTTGCAAAATACAATTAAAAATGATTTACTTGTTATTGATACTATCAGAGAAACATACTTTTGGAAATTATTTAATTTACACAAAGATAATAAACTTCATGAACTTTGGAATATGTTTAGCTTTTATACAAATAATTTTTCAAATTTTGGTTCATCGCATTGGCACTCTGAAATACTTAAATTAGCAAATAGATTTATGATTGAAGTTAATTTATGGAGATTCTTTAACTTTTTTAATTTATGGGGATATCAAAATTTTTGCTATGAAGATTGGCAAGAAGAAATTAATGGTGAACATACTTATAAGTCATTAGCTAGAAAATCATTATCACTTATCAGTAAACATATAAAATCAAATAATATAGATACCAATGAGTTAAACTGGGTACTAGATTTATATGCTGTAGCTTTAGAAAAATTTGAAGATGATACATGGTTGCTGCGAGAATATGCTATGTTGTTAGATAAGGTAAATAGAACTCAAGATGCTATAAGTATATATAAAAATATAATTTTGGATCTTAGTGATCAAGCTTATGTATGGCATGAATTTTCAAAGCTATTGGAAAGTATTGATATCGAGATATCTATTTCAATGTTATGTAAAGCAATGATAATTCAAAAAAATGAAGACTTTCTTGGTCAAATACATCTAGATTTAGCAAAATTATTTATTGTAAAAGAGCTTTATAGTGAATCTAAGACTGAATTAAACTTATATGAAAAATATAAAAATGAAAAAGGTCAGAAACTTTCAGAGGAATTTTTACTATTAAGTAATGAGCTAATAGAAGTTGAAGTAAAAGAAAATAATAAATCCTTTTACAACGATAATCTAGAGTTAGCCGAGAATTATATTTATAGTGATATTGAATGGACAGACTTATTACTTTTTGATATATTTAAAACTAAAGAACAGAAAGAAAGAGTTGTATTTACAGACCTTAATAATATAGAATTAGCAATTAATCCATATAAATTTACATTATTAAAAAACTCTAAAATAGATGAAGTTTATCAGCTTAAATTACATTATGATAAAACTAATGCTAAATATGTAGCTTTGAAAATTCAAAAATCTAAATTAGAAAAAAAAGATTTAATAGATAATGCATCTACGGGTATAGCGATAGTTGATCATATAAATGAGCAAAAAAAAATATTTCATTATATAATAGACAAATCAACAGATGGTATTATGCGATTCAATCAAACTAAGCTAAGACCAAAAGAAGGTGACTTTATTGAGATTAAATACTTTAAAACTTTTAATAAGAATAAGAGAGAATATAGAACTCATATATTAAGTATCAATAAAACAGATGAAATAAACTCAGCATTGTTAAAAGAAGTAAGTGGTTCTATATCAATAAACCATAAAAATGGAAAAATTGCATTTGGATTTGTTAATGATTATTATATTCCAGGGTTCTTATTGGAAAAATACAATATAGAAGATGATGATTATGTATTTGTAAAAATGATATTTAATCCAAAAGAAATACTTAGTAAAAAACAGTGGAAAGTATTTCAAATTAAAAAATAAAATAATGGAGCTAAAATGCAAAAACTAAATGAACTAACACTAAAACAAAGAGAAGAACTTTTTAGACAACTAAGAATCTCAATTACTCATCACTCAAATGCGATGGAAGGAACAACTCTCTCGTTCGGTGAAACAAAAGAGTTACTTGAACATGGAAATACTGCTGGAGACAAACCACTACATGAACAACTTGTTATTTTAGGATTTGCAAAAGCTTATGATGTAATAGTTCGTGAGGCTACAAATAAAGAAAATATTATTGATAGTAGTTTTATAAAAGATATTCATGCAATTATGTTTGAGGATGCTTTAAAAGTTTCTCCACAGTTTGTATCTAAACCTATTGGAGCATATAGACTAGATGAAAGATACATTAAGGGTGTAGATATAAAACTATCAGCACCTAACAAAATATCAAATGATATTGAAAATCTACTTTATAGATTTAATAGTAATAATATGAGTTTAGAAGATATTGCAGAGTTTCATATTTTATTTGAAAGAATACATCCATTTGCCGATGGCAATGGAAGAGTTGGAAGATTAATAATGGCTTTTCAAGCTATTCAAAATAATATAGTTCCTCCACTTATTGAAAATGAGCATAGAAGTGAATACTTGAAAGCTATTAATGATAAAAATGAACTTTTTAAGTTTATAGATGAGAGCATTCAAAACAGTATGGACTTACTAGACTAAAAAGTACAACAAAACATAGGAACACCATAAATTACCTAGCGGTAATTTATGGTTCTATTTGACCGTTATACTACCAAGGATACACATATTGCAATTATTTGATAATTTATTATTATTTCCATTTAAATTACTTTGGAGTCACTGCTACAAAAACTCTTAAAAGGCTAACTACTAACAAAGCCTAGTAGTGAACGCTCTCCTCACTTATTGAGCATATCAAGAATATTGACTCATTTTGTAGTGTAGATATCAAATCAAAAACGGGCTAACCAAACTCTTTACATTTTTTTTGTATAATCACTAAATTTTTACAAAAGGTGAAGAGGCAAAAAAAATGATAGATTATCAAAGCATAAAACCTTGGCTATTTAAGCTTGAGCCTGAGAACGCTCATATGTTAGCAGAGACAGTTCTTAGAGTACCAAACATTTGTCAAGTACCATTTAACACGTTTTTAGAGTCTCACTTTATAACAAACCCTATTTTAAAACAGGAACTTTTTGGTCGTACATTTTTAAACCCAATCGGACTTGGTGCTGGTTTTGATAAAAATGCAACTATGATTCGAGGTATGCAGATTTTAGGTTTTGGCTTTACTGAGGTTGGAACTATAACACCAAAAGCTCAAGCTGGAAATCCAAAACCTAGAATGTTCCGTCATATTGAGGAGCAAAGCATTCAAAATGCCATGGGCTTTAACAATGAGGGGCTTTTAAGCGCACAAAAGAGATTAAAAAATAGATTTCCATTTACTACTCCTATTGGTATAAATATTGGAAAAAACAAGCTGACTCCAGATGCACAAGCCATTGATGACTACACAACTCTTATAAAAGCACTCCATGAATTAGGGGATTATCTGGTAATTAACATCTCCTCTCCAAACACTCCAGGACTTCGTGATTTGCAAAATGAGGAGTTTATAACAAAGCTTTTTAAAGAGGCAAAAGCTATAACTTCAAAGCCTATTTTGTTAAAAATAGCGCCAGATATGAGCAAAGAAGATGCTGTTGCACTCACAAAACTAGCTGTTGAGCAAGGTGCTGATGGCATCATTGCAACAAACACTACTGTTGATTACTCTTTGGTTAAAGCACCAAAGAGTATTGGCGGGTTAAGTGGGGAAGTTCTTAAAGAGAAGAGTTTTGAGATATTTGATGCAATTGCACAAGAGCTTTATGGCAAAACAACTCTTATCTCTGTTGGTGGCATCTCGTCTGCCAAAGAAGCTTACAGACGTATAAAAGCTGGAGCTTCTCTTGTTCAGATATACAGTGGGCTTATTTTTGGCGGTCCTGATTTGATAAAAAATATAAATAACGAGCTTACAGAGCTTATAAAAGCTGATGGATATTCAAATATCACAGAGGCAATAGGTGCTAATAGAAAATAATATGAAAATAATCATAGCACTCACACTTATTTTAGGAACTTTAATGGCATCATCACTACCAAAATACGAAACAAAAACTCTAAAAAATGGACTCCAGATTGTGGTTATTCCACTTAAAAACTCTACTAACGTTATCAGTACTGATATTTTTTACAAAGTTGGAAGCAGAAATGAAGTAATGGGCAAAACAGGTATCGCCCATATGCTTGAACACATGAACTTCAAATCAACCAAAAATCTCTCAGCTGGAGAGTTTGACAAAGAGGTAAAGAGCATAGGAGGCTTAAATAACGCATCAACTAGCTTTGACTATACTCACTACTACATAAAATCAAGCACACAAAATTTGGATAAATCACTTGAACTCTATGCAGAGCTTATGCAAAATCTTCTTCTAAAAGACAAAGAGTTTCAGCCAGAGCGTGATGTAGTTGCTGAGGAGAGACGCTGGAGAACAGAAAACTCTCCGATGGGATATTTATACTTTGCTCTTTTTAACAACGCTTACGTTTACCACCCTTACCACTGGACTCCGATTGGATTTATGAACGATATTAAAACTTGGAGTATCGATGATATAAAAGATTTTCACAAAACTTACTATCAACCAAGCAATGCTATCTTGATGGTAACTGGCGATGTTGAGCCTAAAGAGGTATTTAAAGCTGCAAAGAAAAAATTTGACAATATTTTAAACAATGCAAAATTACCAGAATTTAAGTTTGTAGAGCCTGAACAAAATGGCGCAAAAAGAGTAATTATCCACAAAGAGAGTGAAGTTGAGATGTTGGCTTTAACTTTTCACATTCCAAACTTTAAACATGAAGACCAAATTGTTCTTAGCATGATTTCAGAGATACTCTACTCTGGCAAAAGTTCAAGACTATACAAAGATCTTATCGAAGAAAAAGAGCTTGTAAATAGCATATATGCTTACAATATGGAAAATATCGACCCAGGTCTTTTCATCTTTTTAGCAACATGTAATCCTGATGTCAAAGCTGAGGATGTAGAAAAAGAGTTACTTGCTCAAATAGAACTTATCAAAAATGAAAAAGTTGACACAAAAGAGATAGAAAAAGTAAAAATCAATACAAAAGCTGACTTTATATACTCACTAGAGAGCTCAACATCTGTTGCAAATCTATTTGGAAGCTATCTTGTAAGAGGCGATTTAACGCCTCTTTTGAGTTATGAAGAGAACATTGAGAAGATTACTCAAGAGAAAATTCAAGAAGTTGCAAACAAATACTTCAACTTTGACAAATCAACAACACTTATTTTAAAAAAAGGTAACTAAATGGATATTGTAACTGGTTCAACTACTGCGCTAATTACCCCCTTTAAAAATGGAAAACTAGATGAGAGTGCATACGCAAATCTCATCAAAAGGCAGATAAAAAATGGCATAAATGCCGTCTGTCCAGTTGGAACAACTGGGGAGAGTGCTACACTTAGCTATGCTGAAGATAAAAGATGTATCGAGATAGCTGTTGAAGTATGTCGTGGCACTGCTACTAAAGTTTTGGCAGGGGCTGGTAGCAACTCAACTTCTGAAGCGATAGAAGCAGCCCTAACAGCTCAAAAATGTGGAGTTGATGCGATTTTCTCAGTAGCGCCTTACTATGTAAAACCATCTCAAGAGGGACTCTACCAACACTATAAAGCTATCGCTTCTTCAGTTCCAGAGCTCCCATTTATGCTCTATAATGTTCCAGGAAGAACTGTTGTAGATATAAGTGCAGATACGGTTATAAGGCTATTTGATGATGTTAAAAATATATACGGTATAAAAGAGGCAACTGGAAGCCTAGAGCGTACAGTTGAACTTCTCTCTCGCAGACCTGAGCTTAAAGTATTTAGCGGTGATGATGCGATTGACTATCCTATCCTTGCAAATGGTGGTGCTGGAATCACCTCTGTTACTTCAAACCTTCTTCCTGATTTAAAAAGTGAGTTGGTAAAAAAAGCCCTAAGTGGTGATTTTACTGGCTCAAAAGCTATAAATGATATGCTTTTTCCTATAAACAAAGCTCTATTTTTAGAGTCAAATCCAATCATGATAAAAGCTGCAATGTATATAGCAGGACTTATAGATACGCTTGAGTATAGACTTCCTTTAGTGGCTCCAAGCGTTGAAAATATGAAAAAATTAGAATCAGTTATGAAAAATTACGAAATTAAGGGATTATAAAAATGACAGGAAAAAATATGCAAGGCAAAACTCTATTTGTAAGTGGCGGAACTCGTGGAATTGGTAAAGCAATCGTATATGCATTTGCTCAAAAAGGGTGTAATGTAGCTTTTACTTATGCAACAAAAGCAGAAACTGCGGATGAGATAATTGCTGATGTTGAATCAAAATTTGGTGTAAAAGTTAGAGCTTACAAGCTTGATATTTTAGAGCCTGATACATATAGAGATGTTTATGCAGAGTTTGATAAGGATTTTGATAGATTAGACTTCTTTATCTCAAATGCTATCATCTCTGGACGCGCTGTTGTTGGCGGATTTGGCCCATTTATGAGACTAAAACCAAAAGGGTTAAACAATATATATACAGCAACAGTTGATGCGTTTGTTGTTGGTGCGCAAGAAGCAGCTAAGAGAATGGAGCTAGTTGGTGGTGGAAGTATTATCAGCATGAGTTCAACTGGAAATCTTGTATATACTCCAAATTACGCTGGTCATGGAACAAACAAAGCTGCAGTTGAGGCTATGGTTCGTTACGCTGCTGCTGAACTTGGCGAAAAAGGCATCCGTGTAAATGCAGTAAGTGGTGGACCAATTGATACTGACGCACTAAGAGCATTTCCTAACTATGAAGAGGTTAAAAGTGAGGTTGTAAAACGCTCTCCTCTTTCTCGTATGGGTGAGGCAACCGACCTAACTGGTGCATGTCTTTTCCTATGTGGAACAGAGTCTTCATGGCTTACAGGACAAACGATAGTAATTGATGGCGGAACAACCTTTCAGTAAATATAACTAAAATATTTACCTACAAGATGTTATCATCCATCCATGAAAAAGATTGAAAAATTAATTGAACATTTAAATCTTATCTACTATGAGTATGATGAGCCAACTCGCTCATTTATTCTTGATAGAAGCTACTCAAATGAACATATATTTGAGGAGCTCATAAAAATCACCTACATTCTAAGCAAACACAACATAAACTTTTTTGTAGATGAGAACAAATCTTTAGTCCTAAACAGTAAAAATAGCTTATTCTCAAAAATAAAAAGAGTTATAGGCTCATTTGTACAAAATATAAAAAACAGATCTTTAAATATATATGTACTAAATGACAAAAAAGTAAAGTGGGCTAAAAACCTCCCTGTAATCAAGATAGAGAGCATAAATACATCTTTTGACATCTCATCATATGACGCACTTATTTTTACGTCAAAGAGTGCTGTAAATTCACTAAACTCATATAATCAAGAGTGGAAGAGTAAACCTCTTTATGTTATAGCTCCTCAAACGGCAAAAGTTGCAAGTAATCTAGGTGGCAAAATAAAGTTTGTAAGCAAAGAAAAACATGGAGATGAGTTTGCAGATGAACTCATCCCTCTTTTAAAAAACAAAAAAGTGCTCTATATAAGAGGCTCAAAAGTTGTCTCCAACTTAGTAGAGACCCTAAATAATAATGAGATTATCTGCGATGATGCAGTGGTTTATCAGACAGTATGTATCAACTTTAAAAAGAAGATAAAACTTCCAAAAAACTCTGTAATAATTTTCTCTTCTCCTTCAACAATAGAGTGTTTTCTGAAAAATGCCATTTGGGATGAGAGCTACAAAGCAGTATCTATCGGGCACACAACTGAAAAATACTTTCCTTCATACATAACTCCAGTGGTTGCAGACACACAATCACTTGATTCTTGCGTAAAAAAAGCCATAGAGTTGATAACTAAAGCATAGGGTATTAAGTTTTCATTTTATATAGCACTGTATAATGGCTAGCTATATAAATCAAAAGGAAACTAATATGAAAAATATAAAAACAACACTAGCAATCCTATCTTGCTCTTTAGTTCTTAACTCTACTCTAGCGGCTGATGCGACACTTCCACCACCAATCCAAGATGTCGTAAAGATGGAAAAAATGGCAGGTCCAGCTGGTCCATTTACAACAAAAGAAAATTTTCCAAAAGATTACTTCTTAATGCCAAAAAATCTTCCTTATTTAGTTGGTATGACGCTATACGATAGCTCCAGTGCTAACTTAAACCTATCAAAAGAGCAGATTGAGGCTATCTTAAAAATCAAAGATGAGCTGATGGCAAAGGCTGCAAAAAAAGCACTTGTTATTAAAAACTTAGAACTTGAGATGATGAAAGAGGTCTCGTTTAAACTAAACTCTAAAAAAGCTACTGAGCTTTATCCAGCTGTTGATGAGATAGCAAAACTAAGAGCTGAACTTACAAAGATACATCTTGATTGTATAGAGAAAGTAAAAGCAGTTCTAACGCCTGAACAATTTGAAGAGATGCTAGACTACGGCATCGTAAACATGTTTTAATAACTATAAAACCAATCTTTTGATTTTCGCAAGAAGGGGTTTTGTTCATAAAACTCCTCTTCATCAAGCCTAAACCTAAAATTTTGAAGATACTCGCTTACTAACTTATACGCCTCATTTATCTCTTTAAACTTTTCATCATCACCGCTAGGCATATCTGGATGATATATCTTAGATAGTTTTTGATATTTCTTCTTAAGCTCACTTTGTGTTATTTTTGATGCTATTTCAAGTGTATCAACAGCTTCTTGGAACTTTGCAAAGTTCATATTTTATCCTTATATAGAGAGTCACTAAATACAAAATTAACACCCATCTCAAATAGTTCATGTGAACGAATGGCGCTATTTACGGTATATACACCAACAAAAAAGCCCTCTTCTCTTAACATCTCCACACTACCTCTGTGCACCAATTCATCATTTAAACAATACCCATCAACTCCAAGCTCTCTTAAGTATGAGATTAACTCTTTTGGATGAGCATCTTCAACCAAAGCAGCAGTTGGGATATGAAGTTTTGTCTTTATCAGTTTTAGATATTCATGTCTAAAAGATGATACTAAAACTCTATCACTGCATAGCGTGTCATTTATCTCCTTGACAACCGTATCAACAACCTCTTTATCACCAAACGCAGAGCTTATATCTTTTATCTCTAGATTTAAAAATAGGTTATTCTTTTTTATAAATATAAGAGCATCATGTAGCGTCAATAGTGGCTCTGCTTGGGCTTTATCTCTATAAAACCAACTTCCATAATCAAGTCTCTTTAGCTCATCATATATAAAATCACTTACCTTGTATGGCTTCTTTGAATCAAATTCGGATAGTTGCGAGACGTTTGTAGTTCTAAGAAGTGTATCATCATGCATAATTATCGCAATACCCTCTTTGCTTAGCTGAGTGTCTATCTCTATAAAATCAGCTCTACCAATGCTTTTCTTAAGCGCACTAAGAGTGTTCTCAGGGGCGAGAGAGTTTGCCCCTCTATGTGCAGCGATAAGTTCAGGTCTGCTTAGAAGTTCTAAAAAATTCATATATTGCCCATCCCATTTAAAGATAACTCCGCTTGAATACTATCTTTGGTTTGCTTTGTTATCTGCTCTATGCTTAGATTTTGTGGAAAAATCACTTTAGAGAATGTCACTCTTACCTTTCTTGGTCTTGGAAATATTTTGCCAGTTCCTAGTGCCTCAAAACTTCCATCAATAGTTACGGGGAGAATAGGAATGTTAAATATCTTTGACAACATCGCAAAGAAAGGTCTAAATTCTAAGAGCTCTCTATCACGAGTCCTAGCACCTTCTGGAAAAATAACAAGATTATTTCCCTCTCTTATAGGCAGAGCTGAGTACTGCATAGTATGTTTTAGATTTTGGTTTGCGTCTATAAGGATAGTCTGACCATGTTTTGATATTGGACCCAAGAGTTTTGTTCCAAATACCTGCTTATATGCAAGAAAAAAGCTCTTCTTTAAAACAGCGTATGGTAAAGTTGCCTCAATTAAAAAACCATCCAACATACTTTGATGAGATGGCGCAATGATACATGGATAAGAGGGAATATTTTGTGAACCTTTTATTTCAAGTCTAAAGTAGAGTTTAAAAATAGGAAACAATACGCTCTTATAGATAGACATGATTATCGGCGAGTAGTATAGTTTCTCATCTATCTTCTCTTTTAGTATCTCATCCCATTTTGGCATTGACACTTTTACATCATGACTCTCTCTTTTTATGTAATCATACAAGAGTCTCATACTCATAATATTTGAAAATACAGCCTCATCAATCTTTACTCCAAAACTCTGCTCGATAAAGACAAAAAGCTCTACATAGTTTAGAGAATCAAGCCCTAAATCAAGCTCAAGATGAGATGATGAGTATATTTTATTTTTTGTAATTGTTGATAGAAATTCTCTAAGTGTTTTATAAATCTCATCATCTATTTCATCTTCGAGGAGCTGTTTTTGTGGTTGTGAGTCAATTGGTGAAGTTAGGATTTCATACCCTCTTATCTTATCCTCTTCATTAGCATCAAGATTATAAAGCTCAACACCGTACCACCTAATCTCTTCTCTTATATTTATGATTTTTGCCTCTCTAAGAGCATCAAAATCTGGATAGATATATGCAAAATATTTACCATCTCTAAAAAGTAACTGAGCCTCTTTTATATAAGGAGTGTATGAGCGTAACAACTGCCCTTTTTCATCTAAATTCACTTATTCTCTTTATCTGCTTATTTGTATCTATCTTATCAAAGTAGCAAACACAATGTCAAGCCTACCTTAAGAGCCAAAAGGTTAAAATACGCGAAAAAACAAGGGCTTTTTTTGTTAAATCTTCCTAATTTACTAGCATCTCTACGCATTCTTATAGCTCCAATAATGTTTTGGATAATCCTAACGCCATCTCTTTTTAGTGACGCTGGTTTTCACATCTCATGGAGTTACTATACAGCTTCACTTCTTTTTGTTCTAGCTAGTGTAACTGATTTTTTTGATGGCTATATTGCAAGAGAGTGGAATCAGATGACAATGCTTGGAGCTATACTTGATCCTTTAGCTGATAAGATGCTTACAATCGCCGCATTCTTAGGGCTTATGATGATAGGAGAAGCGAGTGCTTGGGCTATATATATCATCATCATTCGTGAGTTATTTATAACAGGTATCCGTACAGTTGCGCTTGGTGAAGGGCTTGATATAAAAGCTTCATTTGCTGGAAAAGTAAAGACTGTTGTACAGATGATTGCGATTGGTTTTTTACTTATGCACTGGCCATTTGGGACTGAACTTTTATGGCTTGCAGTTGGGCTTACACTATACTCTGGATTTGAGTATCTTTGGGGATTTAGAAATGCACTTTTAGTGGAGAGAAGCAGATGAGTTTTTTAGTATCTTTAGCGGTTCTATCCGCCCTTATATTTTTTCATGAGTTAGGTCACTACTTTGCAGCTCGTGCTATGGGTGTTCGTATAGAGGTTTTTAGTATCGGTTTTGGTAAAAAAATAGCCTCTTTTAACAGATGGGGAAGTGAGTGGAGATTAGCACTTATCCCACTTGGTGGCTATGTTAGGATGAAAGGTCAAGACGATAGCGACCCAACAAAAAAGAGCTATGATAGCGATAGCTACAATGTAAAAACACCTTCACAAAAGATATTTATCCTCCTTGCTGGTCCTTTTGCAAACTTTGTTTTAGCATTTTTTCTATACTTTGTTATCGCATTAGGCGGTCCAAATATCCTCTCTGCTGTGATAGGAAAAGTAGTTGAAGGCTCTCCTGCATTTGTGGCTGGTTTAGAGACAAACGACACGATACGCTCGATTAATGGCGTAGAAATAGCTACATGGGAAGAGATGGCGAAGTTCATAGAGCTCTCAGATGGCTCACTATCTCTTGAAATCCAAAGAGGCGAAGCTATAAAACAGATAGTTTTAACTCCAAAAATCACTCAAACTACAAATATTTTCAATGAAGTTATTGAAAAAAAGATGATAGGAATTGGAAGTGCTGGAGTTACTCACAAGCTTGATTTAGGCGTTAGTGAGACTTTAACTTATGCAACAAATCAGACCATCTTTGCTTCAACTCTAATCTTTAGCGGACTAAAAAAACTGCTCTTTGGGGAAGTTCCTGCCAATGAACTTGGCGGTGTTATATCCATAGTAAAACTAACCTCTGATGCAAGTGAAGCTGGATGGATGAGCGTGCTCTTTTTTGCAGCTCTTATATCTGTAAATCTCGGTGTTTTAAACCTCCTACCAATCCCTGCACTTGATGGTGGACATATCATGTTTAACCTATATGAACTTCTCTTTAGAAGAGAGGTTAATGAAGCTATTATGATAAAGCTAACCATTGCTGGCTGGGTGATACTTTTCTCACTTATGGGATTAGGACTTTACAACGATATAAATAGACTAATAGGATAAAAAATGACAAAAGAAGAGTATAAATTATATATTGATGATGTTATAAGAAGAGTTGAGTTTGCTAGAGTTAGATTTAACGATAAGCATATAGTAAAGATTGTAGCAATTAGTAAGTATTCAACCTCGGATGAGATAAAAGCACTCTACGAGATAGGTCAAAGAGCCTTTGGGGAGAACAAAGTTCAAGACTTAAGAGCTAAGAGCGATGAGCTTGAAGAGTTGCCTCTTGAGTGGCATTTTGTTGGAACTTTGCAAAAAAATAAGATAAATAATCTACTGGATATCAACCCTTCCCTATTTCACTCTCTTGACTCCTTAGAGTTGGCACAAGAACTGCAAAAGAAGCTAAAGCAAAGAGAGATGACGCTTGATGCACTTTTACAGATAAACTCTGCAAAAGAGGAGTCAAAATCTGGTGTTATGCCTGAAGATGCAGTGCAAATATATAACCAAATAAAAAAAGAGTGTCCAAATATAAATCTTCGTGGTGTTATGAGCATTGGCGCACATACTGATGATAAAAAAGTAATTAAAAAGAGTTTTGATACAACTTATACTATTTATAAAGAGCTAGAGGATGCAGATATCTGTTCAATGGGGATGAGCGGAGATTTTGAACTAGCTATCGAGTGTGGATCAAATATGATAAGACTAGGCTCTATCATGTTTGATAAATAACTTCTCACGCAGAGAAGTTATCTGTTTATTACTTCATTACTTTTCTAGCGTTTAGTGGCTGAGTTGGTCTGTTGTTTTCATGTCCAAATATATCAAAGAACTCTTTAACCTGCTCTTTTGATACAGTTGCATAATCTTTAAATACAAACCATCTAACACCTTCACTACATGGCGGGGT
>CAMBTK010000035.1 GCA_945870785.1 Sulfurimonas crateris | reverse complement strand
CCAAGATTTAAAAATCATTGGCTTTGTTGCCACTCCCTATAAATAGTAAGTGGACTTTTTTGTAAAGTATCTATTACTATAGATACCCAGTTGGGTATAAATAGAATAGACGGTTGTTGTTATATTAGTTATTTCTAAGTAAACTTATTGTGACTAATTAACTTTTTTCAAAGTTATACAGTCTATTTACTTGCTTAGTTTTCAATGATCTTCAAACTCTCTTAAAACCTCTACTTGAGGCTTCTTCAGGTCCTAAACTTTAGGTCTCTGTGTTTGTGGATGGGAATTATAGGAGGATGTTGCTTAAATAGTTCTTAAAATTTGTGGGTATTTGGGAAAAGTTTTTTTAACTGATATTAAATTTAATTTTAACTAAATTATATGTTATTTCTTTTAAAGAATATATATACATTATATAATATATACAAATTATAGTTTTACCATGTTATTAAAATATTATTAGATATTTAATCATAAACAATAGACTAGAAAAGCACTTGGATACTAGTCGTGCCACTTGAGGATATAAAAACGCCATATTAAACTATTTTTCAATGAAATAAGCAAAAAGACTTCTAAATTAAGTTTAGATAGAAACTGAGACAAGATTGAAATTGTTAATCAAATGTATAATTTATTTTAAGGATAAGAGCAGTAAAGTAGAGCGGACTTAGAAGATTATTTTCTTCTAAGTTCTTTGATACGAGCTTTTTTACCAGCAAGATCACGCAAATAAAACAGTTTAGCGCGACGAACACGACCACGACGAATCACTGCTATTTCACTAATCGAGTCACTATAAAGTGGGAATATTCTCTCAATTCCTATACTGTTAGCGCCAATTTTACGAACTGTAATAGTCTGACCAGTACCTTGACCTCTTTTTGCAATACAAACACCCTCGTAATTTTGTACACGAGTTTTGTCACCTTCTTTAATTGTTACAGCTAAACGTACAGTATCACCAGCACGAAAGTCTGGAATATTTTTCTCAGCTACTTGTGCTTTTTCAAAGTTTTCTATGTACTTATTTCTCATAAGATTTCCTTGTTCTATGCTTTAAAAGCTGCTCTGGTCTGAAGAATTTAGTCTTGCATACAGATAGAGCTAATTTTAGTGAGCGAATATTACTATGATTTCCCTTTAAGTATTCTGATGTAACACTTATGTTTTTATAAACTTCTGGCTTAGAAAAAGATGGTGCTTCTAAAAGTTCTGTTTCAAAACTCTCTATTTCTAAAGAGTCGCTGTTTCCAAGCACTCCATCTACGTTTCTTGAGATAGCATCACATATGACTAAAGATGGAAGTTCTCCACCAGTCAAAATATAATCACCTATGCTAAAAATTTCATCAGCATACTTCTCAAGAACTCTCTCATCAATTCCCTCATATCTTCCACTCACAAAAGCTATATGGGATTTTTTTGCCAATCTCTTAGCATCATTTTGCCTAAAAGGCTTTGCGACTGGAGTTAAAAATATTATATGAACATTTCTACTCATATTTCTTAACTCATCTAGCGTATCAAAAAGTGGCTGTGGATTCATAACCATTCCTGCACCACCACCAACTGCACTATCGTCTACTTTATTATGTCTTGAACTGCTAAAGTCTCTAGGATTTATGTATTCTACGTTTAAAATCTCTTTTTGAATTGCTCTTTTTAAAATAGAGTCGTTAAAATATCCCTCTACTATATTTTTAAAAAGCGTTACAAAAGTAAATTTCATTATGAAGCCTCTAGTATATCCATAGCACCAATAACAGTTATTATTTTCTCTTTTATATCTGTATTTATTGTAAAAGGTTCCCTAAATGGTAATAAAAAACTTTTTGCAAAACCACTCTTCACAAGAGCTTCATCAGTTATAATGCAGAGATAATTTGCAATGCCCATTCTATCAAGCTCATCTACTGTACCTAAAACTTTTCCATCTTCTACTACACTACAACCCTCGATATCAAACCAGAAATACTCACCTTTATCTAAGTGACACTCTTTTCTTGTTCTCTCTATAGTTGTGTATAGATTTTTATTTGTAAGTTTTTTGGCATCTTCAGGAGAGTTGTATCCAGAAAATCTAATAAGGCCTCGCTCATGATTTATATCACTTATGGCGATACTATCGTTTTCATTTATAAAAAAAGATGCGCCTTTTTTAAATTGTTCTGGAAAATCACTCTTGAGATGAAGTTTCATATCGCCGCCTAAACCGACAGTTTTGCCGATTGTTGCGATATGAAGTAGTTTATTTGATAGCTTCGACATTTATACGGTAACTCATACCATCTTTAGCTTTACAGCCAGAGATAACGGTCTTGATTGCTCCAATCATCTTACCCTCTTTACCAATTAGCTTACCAATATCAGCTTGATTAGCATAGAGAAGAATCTCAGCAGTTTCATCGCCCTCTTTTACTTCAACCCTTACATCATCTGGATAAGACGCTATAAGCTTTGCAAACTGTGCGACAAAATCAGCTATCATAATTAACGACCTGTTATCTTTTTAACACGATCACTCATTTTAGCGCCAACGCTTAACCAGTAATCTAATCTCTCAGCATCAACAACAATTGTTTTTTCTGCTACCATTGGATTATAATGTCCAATTAATTCAATCCAACCACCATCTCTACGTTTACGTGAGTCTGTTACCGCGATACGGTAAAAAGGTTGTTTTTTTCTTCCCATTCTTGTTAGGCGAATTACTGTTGCCATTTTTTGTCCTTCTCTGCGTAAGTCATATTTCAACTTACTGTATATGTTAAATTTTGCATTTTGAATGCAAATTTATAAACTTCTAAAAATCTATAAATTTATATTCAACAGAGCAGAAACTACTTTCTTAAAGCCCCTGCTCCGCCCATTTGACCCATCATAGACTGAAGATCTTTCATCCCATTTTTGCCAGAGAATCTTTTTGCCATTTTTCCTGCATTTTTAAACTGTTTTATCATACGATTTATCTCAACTATCTCTAGTCCGCAACCTTTTGCAATTCTTCCCTTTCTAGAGTTGTTTAGCAAATCTGGATTTTCTCTCTCTTTCATTGTCATAGAAGACACCATGGCTTTTATGTTTTTTAGCTCGCTAGAATTTTCAAGATCAAAATCCTTAAGGGCTTTAGACATATTTCCCATTCCTGGAATCATACCCATTAATGACTTCATGCTTCCCATCTTCTTCATGCTCTCCATTTGCTCTAAAAAGTCATTGAAGTTAAATTCACCTTTTTTAATCTTTGAAGTAAATTTTTTTGCCTGTTTTTCATCAATAATAGAAGCAGTTTTCTCAGCTAGACCTTCAATGTCTCCAAAACCCATCAAGCGATTTACAACACGATCTGGTAAGAATAGTTCCAAATCTTGTATCTTCTCACCGCTACCAATAAAACGTAGAGGTACTTGAACTTGAGATGAGAGTCCAAGTGCTACACCGCCCTTTGAATCGCCATCATACTTGCTAAGAATTACGCCATCTATTCCGATTTTTTCTTTAAAAGCAGTTGCTGTTTTTATCGCATCTTGACCTGTCATAGAGTCTGCGACATAAAAGATTTCACTAGGATTTGCTGCATATTTGACAGCTTCTAATTCATCCATAAGCTCATTATCTATAGCTAAACGTCCTGCTGTATCTATTAGAACTACATCGTATATACCGCTATTGGCTTTTTTTAGAGCAGCAATTACGACTTCTGCTGGGTTTTTAGTACTTTCGTCTTCATATAGCTCAACTCCAACTTGTGTTGTAAGTTGACGGAGTTGCTCTACTGCTGCTAAACGCTGTAAGTCAGCTGCTACAACCATCACTTTTTTTTGTTTATTTTTTAAGTAGTTAGCTAATTTTGCAGTTGTTGTTGTTTTTCCTGAACCCTGAAGTCCAGTCATTAATATAACGGTTGGAGGTTTTGAAGCAAAAACGAAGCCTCTATTTCCACCTATCTCTAATAGTTCATAAAGAGCAACTCTTAGTGCAGATAAAAATTGATCTTTCCCGATACCATTTTTTTTAGTATCTATTTGAACTCTAGTTATTAAATCTTTAACAACTTTATGGTTTACATCAGCTTTTAATAGAGATTTTTTAAGCTCATCGAGAGCCTTGGTTAAGGCTTTATCATCATCATTAAAACGAATTTTTTTAATAGCATTTGTAAACGAATCTGTTAATGTATCAAACATTTTGCCCTCTCCTCTTCAATTATTATCTGGATGTAAAAAGTTGCGAATTTTATCTGAAAGTTACTTTAAGTTTGCTTTTATTATAAGCTTCTTAGATTTTTTGTTAAGAACTTATTTAGCTGATTTGCAAACTGTTGGGCATCCTTTTGATTAAAAGGCTTTGGTCCTTTTGTTATCTCTCCGCTCTCTCTTATCTTTTCCATTAAATTTCTCATGGCTAAATACTGTTTTATATTATCTACACTATAAAGCTCTCCTCTATGGTCAATTGCATGAGCCGATTTACTTACTACTCTATCAGCAAGCGGAATATCTGCTGTTATAACTAAATCACCATCTTTTACGAGTTCAACTATATGATTATCTGCCTCATCTGCGCCTTGTTCAACAATAATATATGAAATTAATTTTGATTTTCCAATGGTTATTGTCTTGTTTGAGACAACAAAAGTCTCTAAATTCAGTCTCTCTATTGAACGAAAAATGATTGGTTTTAGCAGATTTGGAAAAGCATCGCCATCTATAAAGAGTCGCACTATTTTACTAACTCTAATTTTTGAGCTCTTGAGAGTTTCTTTATCTCAATCTCTCTTTTAGAAGCGCTGCTTTTATCTTTAACTTCTTCAAAATATAGCAGCTCAAGTGGTCTTCTTATACGTGTATATTTTGCACCTTTTGGCGAGTTGTTGTGTTCATCTACTCTTCTGTTTAAATCTATAGTAATCCCTGTATATAGAGTATCATCACTACATTTTAATATATAAACAAACCACAAAACTTCTGCACTATTCAAAACTTATAAATGTCTTTGGCTCAGGTGCTGTAAACTCCATTCCAAGAAGCCTTACTTTGTGTGCATGAAGCATTACACGCTTTGCACGTCTTCCGCCATACTGCTCATCACCTACAATTGGATGTTCTATATATCTTAGATGAACTCTTATCTGATGTGTTCTTCCATGATGAATTATACATTTTACTTTAGTTTTGTTTGCACTTACTAAATCTGGAAAAACTTCTGTTCTTGCAGGTTTTCCTTTTGAAGAAACATTTGAAGATGCACGATTATTTTTTTTAGTTGTAAGGATTGGTCTATCGATATCTACTGGTTCACTTAAGATTCCCTCTATCCAAGCAATATACTCCTTGTAAACTCTATCTTTTTTAAACTCTTGAATTGCTTTTTCTCTAAACTCTTCATTTTTAACAAGCATTAAAACTCCACTTGTCTCTTTATCAAGTCTATGTAAAAGTACTGCTGGTTTAAACTGTCTTTCTATCTCATCTGAATTTACATGCGCAGGTTTATCAACTACTACTAAATCATCATTTTCAAATATTGGTTTTATTTTCTCTACTTTTTCAACCTTAAAGAGAGTTTTTACATCAATGTCTCCACGAGCAATCATTACCTTCTTATTGCTTGCATACACCAAACCGCGATCTATCATTGATTTTGCTTCCGAATTTGAGATGCCCTCTTGTGCTGCTAAAAGTTTATAAGCTTTTTCTAGTGCCATTTTTTTATTTCCTTAATTTTTCATTATCCTGTCTATTACAGGTTCTAAGTTGATTTTCTCTTCAACCATACTCGGCGGTAAATCTCTACATGTCATAAGCGCTTTATGTATCTCATCGCCCTCGATATATTGAACATGATGAACATACTTAAAAAGCTCTTTTTGATGAAAAAAGTGTTTTCCCGTAATTATTTTACATCCGAAATGTGCAGGTTCAAGGGGGTTATGCCCACCGACATCCTCTCTAAAAGCACCGCCTAAGATAGCTATATCGCTAATTGCATAAATATTATTCAACTCGCCCATCGCATCAACTAAAATCATATCGGTCGTAAACTCTTTATCCTGCGAAAATCTGCTAATAGATAAATTGTTTTTATCCGCATACTTTTTCATAAGCAAAAATACCGCTTCAAATCTCTCGGGATGCCTTGGAACAACCGCTAGCTTTGCATCGCTTTGCTTTTTATACTCTACAAAAGATTTTAAAATGCTCTCTTCTTCGCCCTCATGTGTGCTGCCTGCAGCTATCAGCTCTACATCAGGTTTTTTGTACTCTTTTGTTTTTGTAATCTTTCCTGCTAATTTTATATTTCCGATAACTTCTATATTTCTAGCACCTAATGCTAAAAATCTATTTTTATCAGCTTCGCTTTGTGCATAAACAATCTCTACATGTGAGAGTATTTTTTTATAAAACCATGCGAACTGAAGATATTTTTTTACACTCTTTTCCGAAATACGAGCATTTAAAAGTACTACTCTTGAACCTCTAGCTCTTGCTACACTAAAGAGCATATACCAAAATTCCGCCTCTAAAACTATCAAAAACTTCTGCTTTTTAACCCAAAACGGTATAAGCATCTCATAAGGCAGATATCTAACCTCTGCATCATATCTTTTAGCTTCTGCTTGACCTGTATGAGTTATGGTTGTTATCTTTATATCACAACCTTTTAAAAGCTCCAAAATCGGCTTTAAAGCTCTAGCTTCGCCTAATGAACAGACATGAAACCAGACTCCGTTATCACTCTTAAATCTTGGGTTATTAAAAATAAAAAAACGAGCAGGGATTGATTCTTTATATTTTTGCTTAAAAGAGAGATAAACCAAAAGCGGAAGTGCTGCGATATAGAGCACCACGCTTAAGATAAAGTAGAGAAGTGTAAATGGCGTCAAGCCTATTCTTTATCAGTTTCCACATAGAGAATACGTCCACAATGTGGGCATGTTGTAATCTCTTCAGCTTTTATAACATCTGCATAAACTTTATCACTTATATGCATATGACAACCCATACAAGCTTGCTCTTCTACTGGTACAACAGTTGAGTTTTTAGCCCATCTACGAATTTTTTGATAAAAAGCAAGTCCTTTTTGATTCATCTCAGAAATTAATTTCTCTTTTTTTACAAAAACGTCTTGACGAGATTTATTAATTACCTCTAATTTAGAATCTACTTCAGCTTTAATAGATGCTAAATTTGCATCTAACTCTTCTAAAACTTTTTTTGCTGATTGAATTTGTTCAGTTTTTAGATCAATAATTCTCTCAAGTCTCTCTATCTCTTCATTTGCAAAAGTAACTTGCTCTTTAGCTATCTCTTCTTCAAGTTGAAGAGATTTCATCTCGCGTTCAGTTTTTACTTCATTGCTCTTTTTAGAGTTATCTGCTAGTTTTTGAGAAAGTTCTCCGAGATGGATTTCATTCTTTTTTTTCTTTATATCTTCGTCTCTAATCTCGTTGCTTAAGCTCTCGATATCAGAATCGATACTTTTTTTCTTTGCAAGTGCTGCTTCAAATTTATAGTTAGCTTCCTCAATTTGTGGTTCAAAAGCATCGATAGCTTTATCGATATGTGATAGGTCAATTAGCTGTCTAAGATGTAAGTTCATTAATCTCCTTTTGGATTAAATATTTGTGCCGATTTTCTTAAATATAAGTAAAAGGGTTTTTTGATGATGAAATTATAGCTTCTAAACCTAAATTTTTCAAATGTTTAAATAAAATATCTGCAAAAAACCTCTCGCTCTCAAAATGTCCTATATCTATCATAGACAAATTTATGCTCTTTGCTTCCATTGCATCATGATATTTTATGTCTCCTGTTAAAAAACAGTCTGCTTTTATTGATTTTATCAAAGAGCATCCAGAGCCTGTTGTAAGAGCAACTCTTTTTATACGTTGTGAACTTTTTACACATTTAGCATGTGGAAGCGAAAAAGCAGATGCCACTTTTTTTGCAAAAACATCAAAATCCTCATCAATATCTATATATGCCACAAAACCATCTTTTTGGGCTATCTCATAGCCTAATATCTCAGATGCAACATAGTCGTTTAGATGTGTTTGATCAAAATTTGTGTGCATTGATATATTTGATATATTTTTTTGTATCATTTTTTGTAGTAAATTTGCTGGATATTTACTAAATTCAAGCTGTTTTAGTCCGCCAAAAATAATAGGATGATGAGTTATAAGAAGAGTTCCCTCATCTATTGAGTCAATAAGCGCCTCATCAACATCAATACTAAGAACTATTTTTTTTACATCTTGATTGAAATCTCCAACTAAAAGACCTGAGTTATCCCATTTTTCTTGAAGCTCAAAAGGTGATAAGCTGTCTAAAAAAGCGTATATCTGAGATAGTTTCATTCTTTTTCTAACTTTTCTAACTCTTCTTTGGCTTCATTGAAATCTGATCTTATCTCAAGAGCACTTTTATACATCTCTTTTGCCTCATTGATATGTTTCATATCTACTAAAAGATTTCCATAATTGTAATACGTTAGTGGATTTTTAGCATCTATCGCCAAAGACGCGTTTAGGTGCATTTTAGCAGAGGTAAACTCGCCTTTTGCTCTATAAATAGATGCCATTGAGTTATGAATAAACTCATTTTCCTTATCTTCCTCAAGAGCCTTTTTATAGTACTCAAGAGCATCTTCATCTCTTTTAAGCTGCTGTAAAATATAGCCCATTTTAAAAAGTACTTCGCTTGGCTGTGTAACTTTTGAGTTTGCCTCATTGAAGAGTTCGTAAGCTTTTTGTAGATTTCCCTCTTCAAACTCTTCATCTGCTCTTTGAACTAAATACTCAGGATCAAAAGAGGATGGAACATGCGGCTCATTACTAGGTGGTTGTAAATCTTTTAGACCTTGAATGTGCTCATAAACTTTAAATGCAAAAAAAGCAGAAGCGCCTAACATAAGTAGTTGAAATAGTGTCATTTTAATTCCTTTATAGTAGTAAATTTTTATTTATAAGTGCTATAAAATGCAGCGGATCGACCTGCTTTCCGCTAACTCTTATACCGAAGTGAAGATGCGGTCCGCTCACTCTTCCGCTATCTCCAGAAAGCCCTAAAACATCGCCCTTCTTAACCTTTTGGCCCTCTTTTACATCAAACTTGCTCATGTGGAAATAACATGTGTATATTCCATGTCCATGATCTATCAGCACAGACATACCAGAGTAAAATCTATCTTTAGCTAAAACAACTTCTCCATCATTTGCAGCAACTATCGGTGTACCAACAGCTGCTCTAAAATCAGTTCCACCATGATAACTCTTGAGCGTGTTGTTATAAACTCTTGCCCCTCCAAAATCGCTTGTTATTTTACTCTCAAGCGGAACGATAAACTTTGATGAGATAAGAGTTTTTGGTGTTGAAGTGTTATATATCTTCATGGCTTCTGCGTACTCTTTTGAACTTCTTGCTTTATCTTTTTCATTTAATGTTATTTTTGAGCCATCAACCTGAAGTCTCTCTTTGTGATATAGCGCATCTTTTATGTCTAATGTAACTATTTTGCTCTTTTGTTTGTTATTTTCTTTATAAAAAATCTCTATATTTTTTTTAGCTATTTTTTCTTCATAATCAATTGGAATCAGAAGATAAAACTTTTCACTCTTTTTTGGATGCGCTAAAATTTTGTATTTTTTACCATTAAAGAGAGCATCTTCATAACTTATACTTTTCTCTTTTTTTAGCTCTAGCAGAGTTACTTTCCCATTTTGGACAACACCACTTGTAAATTCAACATCAAATCCAAAAACAGACAAAACAAATAAGAGCGAAATTAAAATATAACGCATCAAAGATCCTTTATAGCGCGTTCAACATCACGCTTCATATCTTTTTCTTTTAAATCATTTCTCTTATCATGCAGCTGTTTACCCTTGGCAATGGCAATCTGAATTTTTACAATATTTCTATCATTAAAATAGAGCTGAAGAGGTACAACAGTGTATCCATCCTTCTCAACTGCTTTTATCATCTTTGCTATCTGTTTTTTGTGTAAAAGGAGTTTGCGACTTCCACGCTCTTCATGTGCATAGAAGTGATGAGTCGTCTCTAATCTCCCAATATGAGCGTTAAATAAAAATGCTTCCCCTTGAACAAAACGGATAAAACTATCCTTCAAGTTTACTCGCCCTGCTCTTATAGCTTTTATCTCGCTGCCTTTTAAGACCAAACCAGCCTCAAATTTCTCCTCTAAAAAATAGTCAAAATAGGCTTTTTTATTTTTCGCTATATTCTCGCCCATTATATATTTTCCTTCTCTTTTACTCTAAAAAAACTACTTCCGCTTCCGCTAAAATAGTCTCCATGTTTATAGTGGTTTTTTAACCCTTTATAAAGCTCCAATGCTGGAGCAAATAGGTCGTTTGCTTCTCCTGCACCCATGGAATTTAGTGCTTCTTTTGATGATATTTTTTTAAGTCTCTCAACTTCAAATCCGTCTATTGGGTTGTAGAAGTTTTCTCTATATAAATCATAAACCTTGGGAGTACTTATTTCAAGCGCTGGAGTAAAGACCTCGATATCTAAAAGCTCTTCTTTAAACTCTTCAACAACCTCTCCGATACCACTAACATTTGCACTATCATACCCATAAATAAAAAATGGTACATCTGCGCCTACACGCAACCCGATAAGTGCTAACTCGTTTTGACTAAGTCCCAAGTGTAAAACTTCGTTACACATCTTTAAAAATGTAGCAGCATCACTGCTTCCTCCACCAAGTCCAGCGAAGGCAGGAATATTTTTACTTACCTCAACTGCATATTTTTGCATTAAGTTTTTTACATGTACTTTGTTTGCTTCATCCAAAAACTCTAATAGTGCTTTATATGCTTTGTAGATTGTATTTTGTTCTGTTTTGCAAGAGAATGAGCCAATAATTTCAAACTCCTCGCTAGATTGTTTTGGAACAAATGATAGCTCATCATAAAGTGATGCCACTCTCATAAATCTTGATATTATCTCGTGATAGTTTCCTCTTGTGCCCTGTATCTTTAAAAAAATATTTACTTTTGCATAAGCTTTGTAAAGCTTCATATTTTACTCTCTTTTACTTTTTTATGATTGCGCTTAGAGAAGTTATGTCTAAGAGATTTATCTCTTTTGAAGCTGCTATATTTGAATCTTTTACATCTTCTAAAAGCTCGTTTCTAACTATAGAGAGGTTTTTTGGTGCGTCAATACCCAACTTTACTACTCCCTTATCAATGGATATAACTTTTATAGTAATATTATCCCCTATTACAATTGCTTCATCTACTTTTCTTGATAATACTAACATTCAATCCTGCCTAATTCATAATTTACTTCTGCATCTTTTACATTTATGATAGATATAAAACTTCCACTATCAAGCCAGTAGAGCCCATCATCTTTAATCTCTAAATCATTTAAAGCAAGAACTCTTCCATATTTTAGATTATCGCTATCTCCATGATAGAAGTTTTGCATCATGTTTAATGATTTTTTTATATCTAGTGGCTTTTGGTTATCATACCTAAATCGCCCCTCACTAAGTCTCTCTAGCGCACTCAAGCTTCCGTTGTTTACACCTAAGCGATTTGCAATTATCAGCCCCAAAGAGCGAATATATGTCCCCTCTGAAACCGTTGCTTCAAAAGTTACAAATGGATGACAGTAACTTACTAGCTTAGTCTCATATATAGTTGAGTTTATCTTATTTAACGAAAATTCTACCCCAGCACGAGCCAAATCATAAGCTCTTTGCCCATTTATCTGCTTTGCGCTAAAGATTGGTGGCTCATACTCTAAAGAACCCTCTAGTGATTTTACAACTTTTAAAACCTCTGTTTTATCAAGCTCTCCAAGTATCTCTACCTTTTCTATCATCTCTGTATCTAAACTATCACTTTTAGCCCCTAGCCAAAGTGTTGCACGATATACTTTTGGTGTTTTAGCAAGAAATCTAAAGAGTTTTGTGTAACTCCCCATCCCGATAATCAGAACTCCCTTGGCAAAAGGGTCAAGCGTTCCAGAAAATCCAGCTTTTTTTGTTTTATACTCTCTTTTTATGCGGGAGAGAAAAAGGTTTGAGCCAATTCCCTCTGGTTTATATGCAACAAAGAGTCTATTCATAGTCTCTCAACAAATGAAGCTAAAATATCTCTTGAAGTACCTGCAAAATTGATATTTAACTTAAACTCTCGCCCAGACTTGCTAACACCATTTACTCGCCCCGTACCAAATATTTTATGGCGAACTAAATCACCTTTTTTAAAAGCTGTATTTTTCTCTACTATTAAAGAGCCTTCACAAAGCCCAGCTTCATTAAAAAATCTACTTTTTTGTAAGTCGCTTCTTCTGCCTTTGTAAAATCTGCTATCTACATGCGAGAGCGTCAAAGTATCTTTTGCTCTTGTAAAAGATACATAGCCTAAGCGTCTCTCCTCTTCAAGATCACTTCCATCACCGACAAGAGGCAAAAACCCCTCTTCAAGTCCAATAATAAATATATGGTCAAATTCCAAACCTTTTGAAGCGTGAATACTCATCATATAGATACTATCACCCTCAACTTGGTCTTGTTCACTCTGAAGTGTTAGCTCATTTAAAAACTCATCAAGAGATGCTAAAGGAGAGTTTTTTACAAAGTCTCTAAAAAGACCATAAAACTCATCCATATTTAAAACTCTCTCAACCTCGTCTGGCAGTCCTTTATATATATCTTTGAGATGAAAAGTCTCTTCTAAAATATCTATAAAATTGTATGTGCCTTCAGTTGCAGCTTTTGCAACGCTTTGTATATCTTTTATAAACTTTTTCAGAGTCTTTGCATTTTTACTCTTAACAAGCAGTTCCAAATCTGCTAAAGAAGTTTTTTTAATATACTCAAAAATTGATGTCTCATTTGCATGTGCGGCTAACTCTATCTTATCTACACTAGCTTTGCCCATCCCTCTTTTTGGCTTATTTACAATACGTTTAAATGAGAAATCATCATGAAAGTTTGTTATAACACGAAGATAACTGATAAGGTCTTTTATCTCAGCTCTATCATAAAATCTAAGTCCACCGACTAGCTTATATGCTATTCCTGCACGATTTAACCCATCTTCAATAGATCTGCTTAAAACATTTACACGATATAAAACTGCTATATCTTCAGCTTTAACCCCAGAATCTAATAGTTTTGTTACTTTTGAAGCTATCTTTCTTGCCTCTTCATTTTCATCACTAGAGTTTAAGATAGTAATATCTTCTCCACTGCCACGAGTTGGGATAAGTTTCTTACCCAAGCGTGAGCGGTTATGCTCAATCAGCGCATTTGCGACTTTGAGAATCGGCTCCCTAGAGCGATAGTTCTCTTCAAGTTTAAAAACTGCCGTACCTTTAAAATCCTGATCAAACTCCATAATATTTCTAATATGTGCGCCACGCCATCCATAAATGCTTTGATCATCATCTCCAACAACACAGATATTATTATGAGAAGAACAGAGTTTTTGTAAAAGTTTTAACTGAAGTTCATTTGTATCTTGATACTCATCTACCATGATGTAGCGATATTTATCTGAAGTAGCACGTGCAAGTTCTGGATTTTCTTCTAATAGTCTAAATGTCAAAGCAATCAAATCATCAAAATCAACTAAGTTGTTTTCTAAAAGATAGTTCTCATACTCTTCGTAAATTTTTGCAATCTGTTGATAGTTAAAAAATTCTGCTTGTTTATAGGCATCATCTGGAGTCAGAAGTGAGTTTTTATATCTTGATATTTCACTTGCAATTAAAGGAGTTGCTAGTTCGCTGTTTATCTTTTTAATAATGCGCTTTTTATCATCGGTATCTATAACTACAAAATTATTTTGTCTATTTAAGAGATGAATATTAAACTTTAAAAAGAGTAATCCAAACTTATGAAAAGTGCATAAAAGTGGAGGATAGGCAAGATTGCTCATCATACTTGAAGCACGTTCACGCATCTCTTTTGCTGCTTTGTTTGTAAATGTAAGTGTAAGCGTACTTGAAGCTGGTATGCCTAGCCCATCAATCAGATAGGCCAATCGAGACACAATGGTAGTAGTTTTTCCGCTACCTGCTCCTGCTAAAATCAAGACAGGACCTTCTGTCTGTTTTACGGCGCCAGTTTGCGAAGTGTTTAATTTTTCAAATATTTTTTCCATGCCACAACCACTGCTCTTAATTTATTAAATTTATTATAGCTAAAAAGAGTTAAATTATTACGAAACTATTGCTTTAATTATAATTTTGGGTTATACTTTCGTTTATTATCTAAACTTATAGGAATTATTATGTTAAAAGATTTTGCCAAGTTACAAACCTTTTTAATGGTCATAAAAGAGAAAAGCTTTTCTAAGGCATCTGCAAAGCTAGGAATCTCTCAACCTGCCGTAACTCAGCAGATAAAATTTATAGAAGAGTATCTTGATACAAAAATTGTAGATAGAAAAAAGAACGGTATTTTACTTACAAAAGAGGGTGAAGAGCTTTTTAGAATTGCTACAAGACTTGAAAAAGCGATAGCAAACAGCGAAAAAGAGGTCTTAAAAATTATAAATAAAGATTTTACATTTGTTATGGGTTCTTCAAATGCTATTGGAAACTATATCCTTCCAAACTACCTAAGCGAAATCAAAAACAGAATAAACAATAATGTCTATATGAACGTAGGGCTTTCATGTGAAATCATTGACCAACTTGAAGACAAAAAGATAGATGTTGCACTCATTGAGTCTCCTGTTTTTAGAGATGGAATTGTTTATAGAGAGTGGGTTTTAGATGAGCTTGTTGTATTTTCAAATCAACCTCTTAAAAAACATCTAACAGCCGAGGACCTGCTTGGATTTGACTGGATTTGTAGAGATGAGCACTCTCATACACGCAAACTGACAAGTGAAGCATTTGATGAGATGGGTGTTCAGTGTAACAACTTCCATGTTCTTGGTATTTTAGGAAGTCCAACTGCTATAAAAGAGTCTATTCTTCACGCTGATCCTAACTCTGAGAGACCTGTTGTTTCAGTTATGTCAAAACATGTTATCGCAGCTGAATTAGCAGAAGGAAGACTATTTGACGCAAGATTAAAGAATTATAAGATAGAGAGAAGTTTCTATATAGCCTATTTAAAAGATAGAAAACATGACGCTTTTGTTGACAACGTCGTAAACTATCTTCTCTCTCTAAATAAAGTTTAAACTCTACTTTTTTAAAAATTTAGAGTTTTCTGGATTTGATAAAAATGATGCCATTGAGTTTTCAACTCCGCCCTCTTGTGGCGCATTAGCTCTCTTTACCTCTCTCTTATGATTTGATAAATTTATAAGAAGCGGTGTCTCATCTACAATTATCTGAACAATTGTATTAAGAGGAACGGTTACTATACTTCCAAAATTATCAGTTCCAAATCCTGCTTCAAAAACTAAATTTTCACCTACTATATTTGCTGTATCAAACGTATAACCAGCCAAAAAAAAGAGCGTCATGGCTCTAAACTCTGAAGCTATCTCTTTTGGAAGAGGTGGTTCAAATGTGATATTTTCTATCTTACAAAGAATTCCAAAATGTTCATCTTTTTCAAAAAGATAGATTATCAAACCTTCAATATTTTTTTGCATCAAAGTAGCAAAATCTCTATCTTCTATTATGTTGTCTAACAAAAAAACTCCTTGTTATTTTTTGTAATTATATCAAAATCTATCATTGCGTTCATCAGTGCTACGTGTGAATATTTTTTTAAATCTTTAACCTCTATATCTGCTATATATATTTTTTTCTCTTTAAGAAGTCTTGCTCTTGTAGTTCCTTCAAGAAGTGGTTGAGCTGGTGTGAGCCAATTTTTTGAATCAAAAAAAGCTATATTTGCTATCGTTGTATCTGTTATAAGAGAATTTTTTACTATCAAAACATCATCACTACTCTCTCTTTGATTATACAAGGCATCAAGCCTCTCTCGTGCAGTAGATTTAAAATTATAGATAATCTCATCATCATATACTAGCTTTAGTGAGTCTATTTTTCTTTTTTGATACTCATGGTATGTTACAGCTATGTTATGTGGATTTTTAGACAAATCATATGTTAGGCGACATCTATATAGCCCATTTTTAGGTGGATTTAAAAATAGTGATAAATTTTGTATCTCTTTTACATTAAAGTACTTTAAGACACTCTCATATCTCTCTTGATGAAACGAGAGATGAAAAATCTCTCCATCAACTGCTTTTATAGTCTCAAAGAAAGTTTTATTCATCAAATAGTTCTGTACTCAAATATCTCTCGCCTGTATCACAAAGGATTGTTAAAAGTGTTTTACCTCTAAACTCCTCTCGTGAAGCAATCTGCATAGTTGCATATACATTTGCACCCGCAGATATACCAACAAGTAAGCCTTCATCTTTTGCTAACATCTTTGCTATTTTTATAGCATCTTCGTTGCTGACTTTTATAACCTCACCATAAACACTCACATCTAGCGTATCAGGTATAAACCCCGCTCCGATACCTTGAATAGCATGAGCACCTGCGCTCTCTCCAGATAAAACAGCTGAACTTAGTGGCTCTACCGCAAAAATGGCGATATTTGGAATCTCCTCTTTTAAGACTTTTGCTGTTCCGCTAAGCGTTCCACCTGTTCCAACTGCTGCTACGAACGCATCTATATTTTTATCTGTGTCACGCAGTATCTCTCTTGCTGTCGTTAGCATGTGAATCTCTGGATTTGCCATATTTTTGAACTGTTGCAAAACAACAGAGTTTGGTATCACACAAGAGAGCTCCTCTGCTTTAGCAATAGCACCACTCATGCCAAGTGAAGCTTGTGTTAAGACTAACTCCGCACCAAAAGCTTTTAAGAGTTTTCTTCTCTCTATACTCATAGATTCTGGCATAGTAAGTATTAGCTTTAAATCAAGCGCTGCACAATTTGCAGCTAAGGCAATGCCAGTATTGCCACTTGTAGGCTCTATGATGGTTGTATCTTGTTTGATGGTTCCATCTTCCATAGCTCTTCTTATCATATTAAAACCGATTCTATCTTTTACTGAACTAGTTGGATTCATAAACTCGCACTTTGCGATAATATTTGCACCACTTATCTTAGAAGCTTTATTTAGTCTCACTAATGGCGTGTTTCCAATAAGTTCTGTTATGTTTTTTGCAATCTTCATAAATAG
>CAMBTK010000034.1 GCA_945870785.1 Sulfurimonas crateris | reverse complement strand
CAAGCATAAAAGACATTATAAATACCATTAAAGAGCCTAGCGAATCACAAAGGCAACAGATACTTGAACAACAGGCGCAAACAAAAGCACATACCGTTTATCGTGCAGGAAACAATATCATAGGGGTACTTTGGGCTGATGGGAGTGCCGGTTTTGGCAGTAATTCATCAGTAGCAAGCGAAGCTATAAACAATGCATATAATTCTAATGAATTACAAAACCTAAAGGGTGAAGCTTTAACAGAAAAACTTGCACAAATTATCGACAAAGCTTTTTCAAAATATGGCTCTGGTGTCGATGCCCAAACCTATGCACCAAACGATGCGCCAAATCGTGGATATTTGTCACATCAAATCGACTGGATGCAAGACTATCCCTTATCAACAAAGCGGCTTGGTACTATTTATGCCTAATAGATAGTACTTCCGCCTTTTATTTGAGTATTATCTAAAATAACTATTAAAGAACTGTTTTGCCGTTCTTGCACTTTTGCTTGCCCTGCTTTGTGCAAAGCGAAGAGCCTCTACATGTAAAAGTTCTCTATCGCCTTTGTACTCTTTAAAGTAGCTCTCAACTACTGCTAAATACTCCGCTTGAGAGCCGTGATAAAAAGAGAGCCATAGTCCAAATCTGTCACTTAACGAAATCTTCTCTTCTACGCTGTCACCGTAGTGTATCTCACCGTTATTGCCTATTTTTGTACCCTCGTTGTCGCTATGATACTCTGTAATGAGATGTCTTCTGTTTGATGTGGCATATATCTTTACATTCTCAGGCGGAGACTCTAGAGAGCCTTCTAAAATTCTTTTTAAACCTTTGTACCCTTTTTCACCCTCTTCAAAAGACAAATCGTCGCAAAAGATTATAAACTTATACGGCAGATGGCGAATCATATCGGATATCTCTATCAAATCGTCCAAATCCTCTCTGTCTATCTCGATAAGACGCAATCCTTTGGAGGCATAGCTGTTTAAGAGCGCTTTGATAAGTGAAGATTTTCCGGTTCCTCTTGCTCCCCATAAAAGTACGTTGTTTGAGGGCAAATTGTCTAAAAAACGCTCCGTATTTTTAATAAGCTCCTCTTTTTGTCTCTCTATCCCGACCAAGTCGTCAAATGTGATGTTTTCTATATATTTTACGGGCTTTAAAAACTCTTTTTTAGCTCGCCAAATAGCTGCGTTATAATCTTTAAAATCAGTTCTATCATTCACTTTTTATATCCTCAAATTTAGCGTTTGTGAGTATTTTTAAATCATCGGCTCTTAGTTCTACTTCCAACCCTCTTTGAGGTGTGCTGTAGCCCACTGACGAAACCGTGTCACTTGTAATGATTTGACTCTATAGCCTACAGAGATAATTACATCAAGATTATAAAAATTTGTTGGTTTTGTAGATATTGAGAATATGTTCATTAACAGTTGAACGACCTTTGCCAAAAAGCTCTGCCATTTGTTCTATACTAAGCCATACTGTTTCATCTTGAACTAAAACATCTACTTTTATTTTGCCACTTTCAGCTTTGTAGAGTAAAAACTGTGTTGGTTGGAGTTGTTTATCCATCTATTCCCCCAAGATATTTACTATCAGATTTATCACGGTATCTTTTTGTTGCGGGTCGCCTTTGCTTCTGATGAGTGCAAAATTGTCATTGCCTCCTGTTTGTTCATAAATCACTTTTGAGAGTTCTTTTTCCGTTTGAGCCAATTTAACTCTAGCCTCTACTCTCTCATTTTCCAGTAATCTCTGTTCAATAAGTTCGGCTTTTCTTGTTTGAAGAGCGAAGTAAGTTTGTGCGAAAGCAATCTGTTCTTTTTTGCTGTCACCATTTTGAGCGATGAGATAACATGCATAACGAGTAAGCATGATGTCATCAACCTCTTTTGTCGCACCTGAGCCTATTTCAACCATTTTGTTGACATCAACAAAATGGTCTGCAATATCTTGACCCGACACTTCACAAGCTGTTTTTGCTTTTGAGATAGCATTTTGAAAATTACGCCATTCGGTATATCCAAGAAGATGTTGTAAGTCTCTTGCCAACCAAAACTCAACTTTGTCATCTGTTTGATTTGCAAAATCTTCAAAATTTTTAGTCAGACTATGGATAACTTCTTTTTCTATCATCGATGCACTCCAAAAATCAAATAATTACAAACATATTAGCAAGAAAAACAGATAGTAATAAAAAATATTGCAATTTGTCATGCAAATCTATTTTTATCTCTAAGGCAAAATCAATCTAATGCTGATGCTGTTGTTCTCCCTTTAGTAGCTCTTGGGCTATCTCGTCTGAGAGTTGTTCTATCTCCAAAATCTTGCCACTTGCTACGATTGGTACTCCTGCTAGTTCGTGATTTGCATTGAGAGTTGCGTATTTTTCATCTTTGCTCTCAACTATATACACGATGCCTTCTTCTTCACCGTCAAGTTCTGTACCTACAAAAATACCTTCTGGCAAATCTTCGAGCAACTCTTTTATATGCAAAGCCTCATTGTACTCACCAAATGCCTCTGCTGGAGTTAGCGCAAGATGAAAAGTATAACCTGCTTCTTTCCCATCAAGTTCATCCTCTAGCTTTTGAAAAATTTGACCGTAACCGCCGTGAAGATACATAAGTTCTTCACTCTCATCAATGATATTACCCTCTTGGTCTTCTAATTTTATAAGCATTGACACAAGTGTATTTTTTTTAATTTTATCCATAGAAAATCCTTTTTTTATCAAAATAACTATTTTTATCGACTAATGTAATGTAGTTTTATCACCAAACTACCTCTTTCTATATCCACCGCTCTTTACACCACGCCCTGCGTAGTTTTTCTTAAAACATGCCTGACAGATTCCGTAAGGGGAGTTTGGCGGGAGTGGAGCACTGCACATTCTGCATTTTGTGGCGAGTTGGCTCTGCTGAAGTGAATTTTCTATAAATTTGTTCAAAATCCCTCTTGAGGCTCTTGCTCTGTTGGCATCGATAAAAGAGTCACTAAATCTGTAACTAAGCCAGAGATAGAGCGAAATCTCTTTTACCATATCCTCAGCACGGAGTAGTTCATCTGTTGTTTGCGCATACGCACCGCTTAGCACTGGTGCGACATAAGCAACGGGCATATTTTTTTCTAAAGTGTTTAGATAACTCTCAAAAGCGCTAACTATATATGGCGATTTGAGCGTAAGCGGCGCACATGCAAGATGATATTTGGTAGTCAAATCCAAATCATAACTATCGATAAGAGTTGAAACTTCCATCATATCATCTAAGTTTGTTGCCAAAAATGGACCATCAAACTCCATATTTTTTACAAAAAACTTTAAAATCTCGTGGAGTGATTTCTCTTCTAGGATAGTTCCGACAAGTTTTATATGGTCTAGATTTGCCATCACTTTAAAAGGTATGGTTATGGTCTTTGCCTCTTTGTTAAAGTTTTTCTTTATAACATTTAAAACATCACCGCTCAAAGCCCCGACATACCCTTTTTCATGGAGCCCATATCTTCCCGCACGACCAGAGATTTGATGGATTTCGCTTGGGATAAGCGTTCTATCATTTACGCCATCAAACTTCTCTGCTTTTGAGAAAAGTATAGTTTTTATAGGCAGATTCATACCCATTGCAATAGCGTCTGTTGCGACAAGCACCTGTGTCTCGCCTGAGCGAAATCTTCTTGCTTCCTCGCGTCTAACCTCTGGAGAGAGGTTGCCATAAACAACGCTTACGCTAAAGTATTTTGAGAAGACCTGTTTGAGTTTTAAGACATCTTTTCTGCTAAAAGCGATTATTGCCGTATTTGCCTCGACATCTTTTTCATGTGTTGGAGAGTCTAAAAGAATTAGAGGATTTTTTCTCTCAAACTCTATGATTTCAAGCTCTTCGCCTAGGTACTCTGCTAGTGCTATAACCGCATCTTTTGCGTTTATAGAGCCTGTCATGATAATCTCTTTTGCTGGTGCGCCAATGATAGCATTTGCCCATGCCCAGCCACGGTCTCTATCGTCTAGCATCTGCACCTCATCAATTACGCAGACATCGACATCCACATCAAAGTTTACCATCTCAATAGTCGAACTTATATGCGTTGCGTCCTCATCAACTATCTGCTCTTCGCCAGTTATCAAAGATGCGCTTATGCCATCATCTCTCAAATCCTCATAACCCTCTAGCGCTAAGAGTCTAAGCGGGGCAAGATAGTAACCCGTATCTGCGCTCTTTAGTTTCTGCATCGCCTGATATGTTTTTCCGCTGTTTGTAGGTCCTATATGAAGAGTTAGCTTTCTTCTCATATCTCTTGCGAGTGGAAAGAGGTTCTTAAAATCTCTAATAGTTCGTGCCAAGAGCTCATATCTCTGTTTTTTTGCTATCTCTTCTGAGATAGAGTGGATAAATCTTTTTACACTTTTTCTAGCTATCTTTGGAGATATATTTAGTGAAGCACTCAAAAACTCTAAGAGCACATCATAAACCTTGCCATAAAGCGCTTCATTGTTAAGATGTAAAAGCGTGGCATATCCCCTGCACTCATCAGCCAAAGAGGTTAAATCGTTTAAAAAATGCTCTTCATGCTCTTTTTTAAACTCCTCTATTACTGTGCTAAAATCTACATTTTCGCCCTTCCAGATATCTTCTAGCAGGGAGTTTAACTCAACATGTACCTCAAGTGAGTACGGTTGCTCCATCTTTGAGTGTGGCAGTTTTACACTTTGTGGCAGTGCTATAAGCAACTCTTCATCGCTTATATCTATCTCCACCTCTCCAAGCGCTCCTTTAACGACACTATAAATAACATTCTCTTTTAGCATCGGATAAGAGAGTTTGCTCTTTGGCGGCACAACTCTTAGTGCATGTAAAATCTCTTTTTGACTTAGATGCGGATGCGGGTCTTTGAGGTTTTTTATGAAACTATCTATCTCTTGCTGTTTTTTAAGCGTTGAGAGCTCTTTTGCTTTTTCTATCTCGTTTGATAACTCATCTTCGTCGCCATCTCTTAGATGCTCATACTCAAATGTTTTTGTGTTGATAGTTAATATCTTATGGAAATTTTGTCCATAAAGTGCGTATTTTAAAGAGGCGTTAAACTCTATGGAGTCATCTATATCAAAAACGCCATCTACTCTCTTTTGGAGACGCTCTTTTTTAAAACTAAAGCGGATGTGAGAGAGCTTTGACTCCATCTTCTCGATAGTTATTTTTTTGCTTCTAACGTCACTAAAGGCGTCATGTAGGGCTTTTGCCTCTTGCTCAGTAACATTTAGCTGAGATATAAGAGACTCTATCTTCTCATCTCTCTCCAAACTCGGCTCGACTTTGCTTGTCGCTTTATAAACTGTGCCATTGTGCGCAAAGAAGTTAAAAATATCTACTCTTGTATCACCATCTGCTTCACTCCAGAGCACTCTTGCCATCTTTAGAAGCATCTCATGACTTTTTTCTATATCATAAATTCCAAGGTAGTTAAAAAGCTCACTTAGTGTTTGCGTACTTACTCTGGCAACGCCTACATCAAATGGGTCTTCATCAAAATATTTCTTGATTTTTTGATTTACTTTAGAGTTTTTCTTATTTTTCTTAGCCATTAAAGCGGCTCCATTTCAGGATAATATCTCTACGAATCACTATTGAAAATATCTCTTGTATAAACTTTATCTTTTATATCCATAATGCTCTCACTCAAGCGGTTTGCAACAACAACATCACTTATCGCCTTAAACTCATCCAGATTTTTTATAACTCTTGAGTTAAAAAACTCACTCTCCTCAAGCACTGGTTCATATATAACAACCTCTATCCCTTTGGCTTTTATACGTTTCATAATCCCTTGAATAGCACTGCTTCTAAAGTTATCGCTTCCGCTCTTCATCACAAGTCTATACACACCCACTATCTTAGGTTTTTTCGCCAAAATGCTATCTGCTATAAAATCTTTTCTTGTGCTGTTTGATTTTACAATCGCCTCTATCATATTTGATGGGACATCTGCATAGTTTGCTAGGAGCTGTTTTGTATCTTTTGGAAGACAATACCCGCCATACCCAAAAGATGGATTGTTATAGTGAGTCCCGATTCTAGGGTCTAGCCCAATACCCTCTATAATCTGTCTAGTGTCAAGCCCATGCGATTGCGCATAAGAGTCAAGTTCATTAAAGTATGCAACTCTCATAGCAAGGTAAGTATTTGCAAAGAGTTTTATCGCCTCTGCTTCTGTTGAGTCCGTAAAGAGGATAGGTATATCTTTTTTGATTGCACCTTGTGCTAAGAGTTCTGCAAAAACTTTAGCTCTCTCGCTCTGTTCGCCAACTATGATACGGCTAGGGTAGAGATTGTCATGAAGAGCCAAACCCTCTCTTAAAAACTCAGGCGAGAAGATGATATTTTGGGTTTTAAACTTCTCCCTTAGGCTATTTACATATCCAACTGGAACGGTTGATTTTATGACCATAACAGCATCTGGATTTATACTCAAAACATCAGCAATTACATACTCGATACTCTTTGTGTTAAAGTAGTTTGTCTGCGTATCATAATCAGTAGGTGTTGCGATGATGATATAAGTAGCACCTTGGTAGGCATCCTCTTTATCTAGCGTTGCACGAAAATTTAAATCATCGCGCGCTAGATACTCTTCTATCTCTTTATCTTCAATAGGAGAGATTTTTTTATTTAGCATTTCAACTTTTTGAGGGATGATATCAAGAGCCACTACTTCGTTATGTTGAGATAAAAGAATCCCATTACTAAGCCCTACATATCCTGTTCCCGCTATCGCTATCTTCATCTTTTTTACCTTTATTTATATCTTCTTATTCTATAAAACTTCTACTTTAAAGCGACTTACAAAGGCATATATTAGCCCCTTTCTGCTAGAATGACTTCTTTAAATTTTATTATAAAAGGTTTTAAAATGGTGGCTTATTTTAAAGATGTACAGAGCGATATTCTGGCATACAGAGAGAAACTTCAAAAACACAATATGGTCATAGACAAAACAAATCTTCTCTTTTTAAATCTTATTTTGGATATTTTGGAGTATCTAGGTACAGAAGATGGCGATAAGCTTGATGAGCTTTGTGAGTACAATGTTTTAACAATGAGAAGAGAGTTTGATGAAGTTATCAAAAGTGATGCGATAAATGAGAAAGCCCAAGCCGTTTTACTTACATTTTTTCTACGCATCGCCAAAGAGATGGAGATAAAATATAAAGTAATCGAAAACGAACATCTAAAAAAACTCTACTCTCTTGTAACATCAAAAGATTTCAAATACCCAAGCTATATAAAAAGTCAAAAAAACTTTGCGCTTGAAAATATGCCTGATAATATCAAAAGAATGCTCTACATGAAGTGAGAAGGATTATATAATCCTATCACTTCCGCCATCTATTGCAACTTGTGCGCCTGTTGTTTTTGCAAATGCTCTTCCTGCCATTGCGCATACAAGTTCTGCTACATCGTTTGAGCAAATTTCAGTCTTTAGTACATTGTTTGTTTTATACTCCTCAACACTCATTCCATAAGCTTTTGCACGATTTGCTAGAACTTCATCACTCCAAATAGCTGTATCAAAAACTGCATGTGGATGAAGCGTATTTACTCTCACTCCAAACTCGCCAAGCTCTAAGGCTGCGATACGTGCTAGTTGAGTCTGTCCAGCTTTTGCAACTGAGTAGGCAGCCGCACCTTTACCAGGGGCTGGAAAGTTTTTAGAAGCTACCATAACCACAGTTGCGTCAATACCAAGTTTTAAAAATGGTGCTGTATATTTTAATAGTTTCTGATGCGAAGTGAGATTTATATCCATACTTCTTTGCCAATTTTCATCACTTAACTCATCAAGATTTTGGCTTGGTGTGAAGATTCCAGCATTGCTTACTACTATGTCTATTCCACCAAAACTTTTAACAGTTTTTGAGATTGCTCTTTGGATATCATCACTGCATGTAAGGTCACATCTTATGCCCATAGCATCGGCTTTGCTAAAGATTTTCTCAACATCTGGATTTATATCAAGAGCAACAACTGCTGCGCCCCTCGCATTTAACATCTTAGCGATTGAGAGACCTATTCCACTTGCCGCTCCCGTTACAAGAGCAATTTTCCCACCAAACTCAGACGCTTTTGCACCGCCTTTTAGCTTTGCTTGTTCAAGCGACCAATACTCTACTTCAAAAATATTTGCCGCACTCAGAGCCTTGTATCCGCCAAGTTTCTCAGCTTTTAAAATTGCTTCGTAAGTGTGCTCATTTATATCTTTGATAATATTTGCCTCTTTTGCATTTTCTCCAAAACTAAGTGCTCCTCTGCCTCTTAAGATGGCAAAATTTGGTGCTGGATTTAACATCGTCTCATCTTTTTTATTTGCTTCAAAATAGTCTCTATACGATTTTACATAGTTTGCCAAATCGCTCTTAAAATCATCTCCCAAGATAGATGGAACTCTCTTTGTTCGTATAACATGGTCTGGTGTTAGAGGGCCTTGAATGGCGATTTTATCGATATTTTGTTTTGAGAAATGGAGTGCCAAATCGCTATCGTTAAAGATTGAGATAGTTGCTTTGCCCTTTAGATTAGAGACTTCTTTACGAATTTTTGCAAGAGTAAGAGGCTCAATATTGGCACTGCTTTTTTCTACATGTAGCTGGGCGCCATTGGCTTTGAGGTACGTCTCTGCCCTATCCACAAGCTCTATGGTTTTCTCATAAGACTCTTTTGCATCATCACTAAATGTAAATAGCCCATGATTTAAAAGAACCATCCCCTCTAACTTACTCCAATCAATCCCCTTCGTCATCTCATAAACCAGTTTTGCAAGAACAAATCCAGGCATAATGTATGGGATAACCAAAACGCTATCCCCATACAGCTCTTTTAGCCTCTTCTCGCCATTGTCTGTATTTGTGATGGTTACAACCGCATCGGTATGAGTATGATCAACAAACTTAAAAGGGATAATCGCATGTAAAATTGCTTCAACTGAAGGGTTTGGTGCAGATGGATTTGTCATGGCAAGTCGTTGATACTTTACCATATCAATATCGCTTAACTCTTGAAGCTCTGCCATCTTAAGTAGCATCTCCATCTTAACAGGAGCAAAACCCTCTGCTTCAATGGTCGCCAAATCCCATCCACTTCCTTTTACATAAAGTATCTCTTCTCTATCGCCAAAGAGGTTTGTTGTAGATGATTTTACAGAGGTATTTCCACCGCCATGCAGAACTAAAGAGCTATCTCGCCCAAGCAGTCTTGAGGTATAAACCCTCAAATCCAAATCTGTTTTATAATTTTGCGCTTCTTTGTTATCCCATAAACTTTTCAATATCTTATCCTCTAAACTTTTCTTTTATCTCATCAAAATCTGCTCTGCAAACACCTCTGTTTGTTATAAGAGCGGTTATTAGCCTTGCTGGAGTTACATCAAAACCATAGTTTTTAGTAGGTGACTCCTCTGGTGTAATTCGCACTCTGCGCAAAACTCCATCTTCATCCACTCCTCTTATAAACTTAACCTCATCGCCACTTCTCTCTTCAATTGGTATCTCTTTTACGCCATCGTTTATCTCAAAATCAAAAGTAGAAGCGGGGATTGCCACGTAAAAAGGAACTCCGTTATCATGAGCTGCGAGTGCTTTTAGATAAGTTCCTATCTTGTTCGCCACATCTCCATTTGCACTTACTCTATCAGCCCCAACGATTACCATATCCACCTCGCCTCTTTGCATCAAAAGTCCGCCCATATTATCGGCTATGATGGTATGCTCTATCCCCTCTTTGGATAGCTCCCATGCAGTAAGTGAAGCGCCTTGATTTCTAGGGCGTGTCTCATCTACCCAAACATGAACATCTATTCCTCTTCTTTTTGCTTCATAGATGGGGGCAAGTGCTGTTCCCTCATCTATTACCGCCAACCAACCTGCATTACAGTGGGTTAAGATGTTTATGCGGGTTTTATTTTTTTGCTTTAGTATCTCTTCTATGATGTCACAACCAAACTCAGCTATTTTTTGGCTCTCAAGCGCTTCCGCATCATTTAGTTCTATTGCTGCGTCTCTTGCATCTTCTATTAAATTGTCCGAATCTTTTAAAAGCTCCATCATCTTATCCACAGCCCACATAAGGTTGATGGCAGTTGGGCGTGATTCTCTTATTAGAGCCGCCTTCTCTTTGAGAGCATCATAATCTCCCTCAACTTCCATAGCAGCTATATATATCCCAAAAGCTGCGACACTTCCTATAACTCCAGCCCCGCGAACTGTCATATTTTTTATAGCAGTTACAACTTCCTCAGTTGTAGTTAGATGCCTTGTATCCTCGATAAAAGGGAGTAGTCTTTGGTCAATTACCTCTAAACACTCATCAAAGAGATCATCATTTAGCCATAGCGCTTTATAGTTACCTTGCATCTCTTAGTATCTCCAGTATCTCATCACAATTTTGTATAGTTTTATAACGCATCAAAAACTCCCTTGCTATTTTTAGTACCATCTCCTCAGCCTTTTCTCTTAGTAGATTATCTTTTATCCCTCTTATCTCTTCTACTCCAGCAACACCGTAAACCCTTCGCGCCGCTTCACATCCAGCAAAACCAACACTATCACGCAGTATATCTTTTACAAATTTTCTCTTATATGCTTCAAGTGTTATGCTATCAAGGTATCCCTCTATTAAAAGTGCGGAGTTTTTAGACTCACTCCAAAAATCTAAAAATTTAGTTTGAAACTTTGCCAAAAACTCTTTTATGCCCAAAAGAAGCCACTCTTTATACTCATCATCTCTACTAACTACGCTATGATAAACATAACTGCTAACAAAGTTTGCCAATAACACACCTATATCAAACCCAAAAGGTCCAACAAAAGCAAACTCTGGGTCAATTATACACGCCCTTGTCTCATTAATCATAATTGAACCAGTATGCAAATCTCCATGCAAAAGTGCATCACTTTGCGTCATAAATTTGTACTTTAGCTCTAAAATCTTCTCTTTGAGCTCCATGTCTAAAAAAAGCTTTTTTGCCTCTTTGCTATCCTCCACTCTCTCTTTGTTGTTTGTCTCATGCTCCATAAAAGCAAAACTAAACACAAAATCCTCACTAAGCTTACATAACTCAACATTTGAGTTAAACCTATCCACAAGAGCTCTCTTCTCAGAACTGCTTAAATGCAAAGATGAAGTATAAAAAAGCGTTGCAGCCATAAAAGTAGAGATTTGCTCACTAAATTTTTTATACTCTGTTCTCTCAATAAGACCTTTTCTCATAATTGTGTAAGAGTCTAAATACTCCATCACAACCAAGCTCATAGCCTCATTTGCATGATGTACCTTTGGAACAAAACTAGGAAATATAGAGTAAAATTTTTGTAAAGCGCGTATCTCATAGCTCATCCTCTCTCTGCTAAGAGCAAAATCTTCGCCAACACAGCGCAGATACGGAACAGCCTGTTTTAAAATAAGAGCTTTTTGTGAATCCTGAATTGAACTAATTTTATAGACATAGTTTAAGTTCCCATCCCCTATCTCATCGGCTTGTAGCTCATCTTCGCCAAAGTAACTCATAACACTATTTACATCTAAGATATAATCCAAAACGGTTAACTTATCTAATTTTTTATAGTTCATAATCCCTCTTGTAATCAAAAAATTTCATATAAAATATTTTACATTTTAGAAAAATTGTAGCATAATTAGAGACTACATTTATCAGTTAAGAGGCTATTTATGGGATGGACATGTCAACATGACTACAATGGTTACTGCAAACTTATCAAAAAACCATGTGTTCCTGGTATGAAGGGTTGCATACTAAAGAGTAGCGAATATATCTTTAGCACAGGCTCTTATGAAGAGGATAAAAAAGCGCAAGAGGCAAAAGAGCCAAAAGAGGAGATAGACTTCTGTGCATTAGCAAGAAGTAACTAATCCCAAAACTCAAGTGGATTGGGATATAAAAAATCGTATCCCAACTCATCTATAGTTTTCTTGGATGAAACCCTGCGTCTTGAAAACCCATCAAAAGTCCCCATCTCTCTCTCATGTTTTTTACTATTTTTTTGATGAATCTCTGCACGTGTTGGATGTTTTGGTGCAACAAGATTGTAAATCCCGCTATTTACTCCAGCATGTAACATTTTATTTACGATTGCTATTACATCATCTCTGTGGATATAGTTTACAAACCCATCACTAAAAGCAGTAGCGCTCTTCCATACTCCAGCAACTCTATCGCTTCCCATCAAACCGCCGAGCCTAAGGATCAAAACTCTCTCTCTTTGCGCCAAGAGTAAATCCTCTGCCTCTTTAATCAATGAGCCTTTTGTGATAATAGCGCTCTCATCAATATCTTCATCAAACTCTTTATAAACGGAGGTTGAACTCATTAAGATAATATCAGAAGTTGAATTTGTTAATGTTGCTATTTTTTGAAGTGTACTTAAGTAGTTGTCTTTTGTGTGAATAGCGATAATTATAATATCGCTTTGCCAAAAAGATGACTCATCAAGAGTGTTTTCTCGCGAGAAACACTCCACGCAAAAGCTCTTTTGCAACTCTACAAAGAGAGGTTTTCCAAGCCATCCACAGCCAATAATGGCTACGCTTTTACTTCTGCTCATTTTTAGATTTATTTATGTTAAAACTCTTTTTAATAGTAACCATCTCATAGATAGAGACTTCAGGCATAGCTTCTTCGATTAGCTTATCAGTATCAGCATAAGCACCCTTCATCTTCTCTATATCTTTATATCCAGTAGGTTTTACTTCGCTTGTTGCCAAACTAATACTTCCTGCCCAAAAAATTACGAGCATAAGCCAAACTGTTTTTTTGGCACCAGCATAAACACCGACAAAATGAAATGCCGCACTTAAAAGCACAGCGATTATTAAAATAATAGTTAAACTCATTTTACTAAATTTTCCCCTCTTGGTTTCATATCAATCCCCGTTCCTTCAAACATCTTACTACCTAGTTTTTCTACGCCGAGTGTCGCAAGAAGCATCAATAAAGATATAGCTAGAAGAAAAACTATTGCTAATCCATATCTTTTAAGGGTTGCTTTCATTTACTTTTGTTCTCATCTGTATAAACATTTTCACTGCCTATCCAATCAACACATCTTGAACTATGAAAATCTCTCTCGTACTCATCATGCTTAAAGAGGTGATCTTCAAGCTTCCAGCCTAGACTTTTAGATAAAAGCACAGATTTTGAGATTGTTCTGTGCATTTTATTCTCACAGATAACCGTCTCATTGTTGTTAAAAATTTCTTCAACACCATTCATTCTCTTTGTTGTAATTGTATAGTGAAAACCAACCATTATGATTATCATACCTGTAACGCCTATTATCCCTTTTTTAAGAGCACCTTTTGGCATAAAATCTCTGGTCGTTACAAAGAGTGTGATAACTAGGAAAAAAACTCCTATTACTAAATAAACCGCTTCTAACTCGAAAAAAAGTTCCATAACTATCCTTTAATTGTATAAATTACTATACTTGTCTTCCCAAGTATTAAACTCTGGAGCAAAATACTCTATTCTTACTTTTTTAAACTCTCTTGAACTGTAAAGCGGCATATGGCTCTTTGAATCGATTTCAGATGCCATATCTTCTATAATTGAATTCGTCTCTTCCACACTCTTTCCATGAACCATAGTAAAAAGATTGTATTGCCAATTTGGATATTTTGGACGAAGATAGCAGTGTGAAACTGCACTAAATGCAGCAGCCCTCTCTCCTACAGCTTCGCCCTTTTCTTCATCTACATCCCAAACTACCATAGCGTTTGCACTAAATCCTGCTTTTCTATGGTTAAGAATTGAAGCAAATCTTCTCATAACTCCAGCTTCTTGAAGTTCATCTAAAATCTTAAAAAATTTATCATAATCAATATTTAAATCATCTATTATCGCTTTAAATGGCTCTTTGCTCATCTCTATATCATATTGAGCCGCTCTGATAATTGCATGATGAAGAGGCGTAAGCTCTATCTCTGTATGCTTTACTTTTTTTACTTCCTCTTTTTTTTCATCTTTACCGGTAGTATTTAGTTTAACATTTATCTTAAAGAGTTTAAGTGTTGGAAGCATAATAAAATCATCAGCCTCTGTTGCTTTTGCCAATATTTCAACTGTTTTTTCAAGTCCAAACTTAGAATTTGGAGCAACTGCAAGTGTAAACCAGATATTAAAATCATGATTTCTCTCATAGTTATGTGAAATTCCAGGGTGAGAGTTGATGATTTTTACTGCATCACTTATTTTATCTGCTGGTATTTTAAACGCAACCAGAGAAGATACATAGCCTAATCTTTTAGTGTCAAAGATTGCTGATGTTTGACGTATAATATTTGCCTTTTTTTGCTCTTGTAAAATCTCAAGAACCTCATCTTCGCTCATACTGAGTTCATCTGCAATTATCTTAAATGGTCTTGCAACCAAAGGAAATTTCTTTTGGATACGCGATAGTATTTCGTCTTTCATATATAGTAATGTTCCATTTCTCTAATTAATTTGTTTGGATTGTAATCTAATTTCAATTAATCCTAGTTGATTTTTATCAACAAGAGATTTTAAAAAAGTATGATATTATGTCGCTCAACTTAAGAGAAAAAAAAGAGAAGTTTTGAGCTATTTTCCTGCCTTTTTAAACCTTGAAAACAGAAGAGTTTTACTTGTCGGTGGCGGAGAAATTGCCTATTCAAAACTTATTCACCTTTTAGAGTTTACCTCTGAAATCTCTATAATTGCACAAGACTTATCTGATGAGATAATTGTATTGGCAAAAGAGAAAAACCTCAGTGTAGTACAAAAAGCGTACAGCAAGGGAGATATAACTAATTTTGATATTGTAGTTGTAGCAGTTGATAGCATCTCTCTTCAAGCAGAGATTTTTGAAGAGTCAAAACGCTACAATTGTCTTTGCAGTTGTGTTGACTCTAAAGAGCATACTGATTTTATCTTTGGTTCTTATATAAAAAAAGATGATTTAATAATTGCAATATCAACATCTGGCACCTCTCCAGCGCTTGCAAAGCAGTTAAAAAAATATCTTTTGGATCTAATTCCTTCTGATATAGGAACTTTTTTACAAGAGATGAAAATGTTTAGAGAAACTTTGCCAAAAGGTAAAGAGAGAATGCAAATGCTTCAAAAAAAAGCAGAAGATTATATAAATAAATGGAGTAACTAAATGAATGTAAAAAAAGTTTTAATTTTTGGATTTTTCACAGCCTTTTTAATATTGGGAATTGTTTCAATGCAGCGTGCCCTTCCAGATTCTAAAGAGGATCGTATATACTTGGCTATAAAAGAGTATAGTCCTTATGTTGTTGAAAAAAGAATCGGTGGATTGACGATTTTAGACAAAAGAGACAGTAAAATAAAAGAGAAACCAGATTCAAGCGACTTCTATCATAGATTAGATGAACTTGAAAAAAAATGGGGTAAAGAGCACTTGGTAGTCGAGAATAACGAGCTTATAATAAATGGCGAAAATAATCAGAGCATTGCTAGAATTATGATAGAAAATGAAAAAGAGAGAGCTTTTCTTAAAAGCTTTTTTGGAATTTAAACCTCCAAAGCGCTCTCTTGAAGCTTAAGTGACAGAAGCAGAGCCAAAAACAAAACTGCTATTGACAATGAGTAAAGTACTGTGTAACTAAAAAAGTGTAAAACAACCCCGCCTAAAATTGAGAAAAACATTCCCAAAGATACAATATTCATCTGAATAGCTATATATACTGGCCTTTTATCTGCAGGAGCTAGCTTAAGTATCAGATTGCTTGAAGCTATACGATTTCCATCCATAGAAGCTCCAACTAAAAAGAAAATGAGCATATACTCATAAAGTGAGGATGCACTAAACGCTAAAATTATTGCAATGATTTGAGATAAGATTGCTACTTTTGCGGTAAGTATATTTTTTCCACGTCCACTAAGAGCTCCCCATAAAAAATTACTAAGCATCGCACCAACCATCTGTGTTGTTATAAGCCAACCAATTGCTACACCATCTAAATCTATTTTTTGCTGTGCGTCAAGAATTATAAAAGGGAGCGCAATAAGGTATCCATATGCCAAGAGAAATGTGCTTACTTGAATTTGAAAATTTTTATCTGCCCTTAAAATAGCATATGAATTTTTCAAGAATTTACCAAAACTGCTCTCTCTTTTTGAAACCTCCTCTTTTATAGGTTCATCAACCAAAGCAAAAGATATATACCCAAGAGCCATAATAAAAGAGCTAATTATAAAAAGATACCCGTAACTCTGCGGGGCTTCAAAAGATTCTAATATCCAAGCAGCCAAAGCACCGCTAAGAAGACCACCTACTGCGCTAAAAAACTGTCGATATGCCATAGTCTTGCCACGAAATTTATGAGTAAATATTTTTGCCATTATCTCTCTAAAATATATCGCTGCAAAACCTGCACTAAAAGAGAATATAAAAAGCCCCAAACCTATTGAAAACAGGGTTATATTTGGATAGTTTTCACCAAAAATTATAATTGCTATACCTATTAAAAACCATGATAAAAATCTTACAAAAAAGATTCTGCGAAGGTATGGCATCATAAGCTTGTAACTCTGAGCATGAAACGCAGCAAAAAGCTGAACAACCACAGCTCCGCCCCTAAGAAGAGAGGCAAAAAGACCTACAAGCATAGAGCTTCCGCCAAAATAATTTACAATAAGAGGTAAAATTGTGGATGGCTCGGCTATTGTTGTTCCAATAGCCAAAAAGAAGCCATGTAAGATATTTTTTACATGGCTTGAGAATTTATCCATTTAGTTTTTCGTAAGCTTCTTCAATACTCGCTGCTTTTTGTGCAACAAATAGATAGACAGCCGCATTTAAACGTGCTAGTTTTAAAAATTCTTCAGATGGATTGTTTATTTGTTCAATTGACTCTTCAAGAGTTATCTTCTCCCAAGATTTCGTATAATTTATACCAAAATACTCAGGATCAATTATCATCTCCTCAACATCTTCTCCATTAACAAGCCACAATCTCCCTTTGCTAAATAGTTCTGGAGTTCCTTCATTACCTTGAATAAGTGCAAATCTTTTATATTTATCTGAAAAAACTTCTACATATTTTTTTACATAAGGCTTATGAAAAACTCCAGTAATTGCAAATTCGCTTGAAGCAACTCTTGTTAGTTTTTCAATAGTGTTAATGCCTGTACGAAGACCTAAACGCATACGCATCTCGGTTAAATCATGCATCTCTTTAAAAAAATCTGCTCTATCAAAATAGTGGATATTTTTGTTTAGCTCTATATTTGTAGCCACATCTTTTAAGGTAATTCCAGCTTTTGCAGGTGCTAAATCATCGCCAACAACAACAAGTTCTAGCTCGGACTCTTTAAGCACTTTTGCTACAAGAGGGAAGATAAAAGGGTTATTTGCTTTTCCATCAAATGGATATCCAAGCTCTATAGAATTTGCTATGGGAGTTCTTTTTATAAAGCCATCACATGCATCTACAACTCCTCTAAATTCTTCTCTTGTCTCAGGCTTCAGTCTCCATCCAAGTAAAAAAGCTGCTGCTTGTTCTGGATGAACATCTTGTTTTAAAATTTGTTCCATCATATCTTTTGCCTCTTCCTGAGTCAAATCTCTATTGCCTTTTTCACCCGTTCCCACTGCATGTATATACTTGAAAAAATCCATTTTTATTCTCTACTTTATATAATTTTTTTTGCTCGTATAATATAATTATTTTATTAATATGAGCTAATAAAAGCCCTTTATATTTGAAAAGAAGTTTTAACCACAGTTATTTATAATTTTTAAAGAAGGTTCTTTCGCCTAGAATTTGTAGACGAAAGAATAAAACGAAGAATGGAATTAATGC
>CAMBTK010000033.1 GCA_945870785.1 Sulfurimonas crateris | reverse complement strand
AAAGCATTGCCCATCAAAAAAGCTCTTTTTGTGTCGCTTATGCCCGCTGTATGATTGTCAGGAAACATATTCAGCCTTTCTAATTCCAATGGCGTTAATCTTCTATATTTTCCATTTATATGAATAACATGTTTAAATCTTGATGCACTTGCTCCACCTTCTCCTGTAATAATAGTTCTTGAAGGCTTATTTAAACAATCTGGAAAACCCATAGAACCTTCACTGTAAAGATATTTATGTCCTGTTGTTTTATTTACTCTCTCGATTGATTTTGAGCCTTTGTGATATTTCCATTTTTCAAGCTCTTCATCACTTATATAAAACTCTTTTGGCACATCTTTTTCATGTTGTAAAAAATCGCCAAGAACACTAAAGCTCCCTTGATGTTCAGCTTTACATGTAGCTGTATAATAGACTCCATCTATCATGTATCCAGAGTCGTAAAAACTATTTTTATTAGGAGTGTTTTTATTGAAATTATCTGTAATATCAACCAAGTCGTCAGAGAGTTTTAAGGAGAATATATCATCTTTTTGAATCATCTTTGTAGGAAAAGTTTTGGCAAAGATTCCATCTTTGTTCAGTAACTCAAACGGTGTTTTTTGTTGCAAATTCAAATACGGTTTTGTTCCATTTTTATAGGCCATTATAAAAACTCTTCGTCTTCTTTGTGGCATCCCATAATCACTTGCATTTATAACTCTCCACTCAACTCCATAACCAAGAGAATTGAGCGATGAGAGGATAATTGCAAAATCTCTTCCTCTTTGAGAAGCAGGAGATTTTAAAAGCCTATCTACATTCTCAAGTAGAAGATACTTTGGTGCTTTCTCTTTTTTTTGCTCTAGAATTCTATATATCTCCCACCATAAGACACCCTTTTTACCAACAATTCCATGTGAATTTTTAAGAGTGCTTGCAACAGAATAGTCTTGACATGGAAAACCGCCTACGAGTAAATCGTGGTCTGGGATTTGAGAAACATCTACAGTAGAAATGTCATCATTTGAGTGATTTTCATAACCAAACCTAGCGCAATATATATCAGAAGCATGTTGCGTTTTTGTGGATGGTTCCCACTGGTTACTCCAAACTACTCTATAAAATTTGTTTTTTAAACTAGCTTTTTCTAAACCAAGTCTAAAACCGCCAACTCCTGCAAATAATTCAATAGTCCTAATGGATAATAATTGTGATATTTGCATATTCATATTTAACTCATCTTTGTAGTTGTATGTAAATAAATTTGGTAGTTTCATACTATTTCCCCTAAATTAAATTAGGTTTTATAGTAACTAGAAATATTTAATTTTATAAAAAATATGACAAATTGTCATATTTTACGCCTTAACCCTCTTGTTTCTATCTTCCTCTTGAGCTTTGTAAAGTTCTGCGCAACCTTTTGATAACTCCCTAATCTTTAGGATGTAGTTTTGTCGCTCTGTTTGGCTGATTGCTTTTCTAGCATCTAGCACGTTAAAAGTGTTTGCCGCCATCATACAAAGGTCATAAGCGGGGAGAGGAAGTCCCGCTTCTATGGTTTTTAGGCACTCTGCACTCTTTGCATTAAACTCTGCAAACAACATCGCAGTATCCGCAACTTCAAAGTTATATTTGCTAAACTCTATTTCAGCCTCTTTATGAACATCTCTGTAGAGAGTTTTACCGTGCTCATTTTCGCCCCAAACTATGTCAAACACAGTGTCCACACCTTGCAGATACATAGCGAGTCTCTCAGTTCCGTAAGTTATCTCAACCGCAACAGGATTACACTCTATCCCGCCAACTTGCTGAAAATATGTAAATTGCGTAACTTCCATGCCGTTTAGCCAAACTTCCCAGCCAAGCCCCCATGCACCAAGAGTTGGCGACTCCCAGTTATCTTCTACAAAGCGTATATCATGGTTTTTTACGTCAAGCCCCAAGTACTCCAAAGATTTCAAGTAAAGCTCTTGAATGTTATCAGGAGATGGTTTTATAAGTGCTTGAAATTGGTAGTAACTTCCCAAACGATTTGGATTTTCTCCGTATCTTCCATCAGTTGGACGGCGAGAAGGTGCGACATAGGCAACCGACCATGGAGTTGAATCTAGTGAGCGTAAAAATGTAGCTGGATGGAATGTTCCCGCACCTGCTGGGATATCGTAAGGTTGAACGATATTACACCCCTGCTTCATCCAAAATTCTTGTAGTTTTAGTAACATTGAGCTAAAAGTTATCATGAGGGCCTCTTGTAAATAGTTGCGCAATTATAACAAAGCAATACTTTACTTTTTTGAAATCTCCTCTTTAAGCGCCTCATATAAAACTTTATGTGTCGAGCGCTTATGTATGTACTCTTTTGCACCAAAGAGTGTCTCAAACATGATTTTCCATAGAGTAGAAAAGTTATCATCATCTCTAATTGCACATAAATTTTTCTGCATTTTGTATTCAAGTTCTGCTAAAGCTTTTGCGTGAGCAACATACTCGCTTAGGATGTTATGCTCAACTCCCATCTCTTGAAAGTTTTTTACAAGCTTGATTAGAGAAGCCTCTTTTTGCGTAAAGTCATCACTCCCTAGAGGCATTAAAATGCCATCTTTTAATAGCTCTTCTAAAAACTCTCTCTCAATATTATACTCATTTAAAAACTCCTCTTTTGTGTAGTGTTTTGCATTTTTTGGGATATTTTCTAGTGTCTGCATCATGGGTGCTATCATCGAAAAAGAGCTGGATAAAGAGCTGTTTTTATTTTTTAGCATTGTTTTGAGCTCTTCGTTAGAGCTCCCCATCTCTTGCTTCATGTAGCGTATATACTCTAGAAGCTCTACATGTTCATCTGCGTATCTATGAACATTTGATTTTAGTTTTTTTGCCTCTGGGAGCAATCCTTCTCTTATGTAGTACAAAATTGTTGATTTTGGCGTCTGTGTCAGCTCTACTAACTCGGATATTTTATATTCCATCTTCTAACCTGTTAATTTTTCTCTAAGAATTGTACTCTATAATTTTAAACGTTAAGCGCTACTTAACGTTTTTATAGAAACTAAACCTAAAAGGGAAAAAATGGCACATATTAAACTACCAGAATTTGAAGAGATGACTCCTGCAATCCAAGAGAGAGCTCGTCCTATTTTAGAAAAAACAGGAAAACTGGGCGAAATATTTAAGCTCATGGCAATGGATGAGAAAATCTACTTTGCAACTGATATGATGATTCAAAAATATCTTCTTGATGAAACAACTCTCTCTTACGACACAAAAGAGGCTATCGCTCTTTTAGTTTCAAAAGAGAACGGATGTAAAATGTGTGTTGATGTTCATAAAGGTATCGCAAAAATGCTCGGGTTGTCTGATGAAAAAATTGAAAAAATATTAGAGGGTGTAGATGCCATAAATACAGATGCAAAAGAGAAAGCTCTTCTAAACTTCTGTCTAAGAGCTGCTCAAAAAGATAGCTACAAGATACTAAAAGAGGATATTGATGCTATTAGAGATTTAGGTTACAGCGACGCACAGATTCTTGAAGCAGTCGCAATTACTGGATATTTCAACTACATAAACACACTCTCAAATGTTTTTGGACTAGGACAGTAGTCGTGAGAAATATTTTCATTCTTATATCTATATTTTTGAGTATGGCAAGTGCGCATGAGTACAAAACTGTTTTCGACTGTAATGCAAAAGATATGTCATACGTTGCCAGCAGAATGGTACTAGTAGAGAGAACTATGGATATGATTGAGAAAAATGGTGATAGTGTAAATTTTGCTATAACTCTACATGGAAGTTGCGCGAAGATTGTCTCTAAAGATTATGATTTAATTGTAAAAGATGATGAGATAAAAAGCGCGGAACTAGCCCAAGCTGAGCTGATAAAACTTGATAAAAGAGGGGTTAAGATTGTTGTTTGCGCTATGAGTTTAAATGCAAATGCAATTGATGAGAGTAGCGTAATCCCGTCTGTAAAAATTTCTCCAAATAGCTTCTTAGATACTATAAAGTACCAAAATGATGGTTACGCGCTTATGGTTTTTGAGTAGTTTTTATACGATTTTACAGATTATATCGCCTATCTCTTTGTTTAAGTGCGCTCCAACAACTGCGCACTTAACTTTGAGTAAAAAACATATGTCAGCCCTATGTGATGGGCTCATACACTCGTAGTTTCCCATCCCTTTGCTTATTACCAAATCAACCTTGTCAAAGAGCTCTCTTGAGTAAGCGTTAGCCCTAGTATATGCAAATCCTGGACTATTTACACCGCTGTCAACAAGCTCACAAAGCTCATCAAATCCAGCTTCTCTTGCCTCTTTCATAGTTACATCATTTATGATTGGGTTTCCACGAACCATATATGAAAACTTTATCTCTGGGTAGAACTCTTTGAGTGTTTCAATAAACATATAATCAAAAATATGCTCACCTACATTATCTCCGATTATTAAAACACTCGTTGCGCTTTGAAGTTTTTTTTCAAAGAGAGAAAAATCATCATGGGCGAAATCAGTATAAAAGATTTTATCAAGCTCCTCTTTTAAGTCAAACTCCACTTCAGCAGCGAGGTCAATAACATTTCCAGCCACAGCTATTTTTGTAGCGGTCAATAACTTGTTTTTTGATTTTGAGAGTTTATCTTTTAAGAGCGGAACAAAAGAGAGTGCTTTTTTTGTTGAGAGCTCTTTTACTTCATCGTATAAATCTATTTTATTGGCTATTTGCGCCATTTTTTCATAAACATAAGAGGCTATTTCAGGAGGAGCGTCGCTAAAGGAGAAAGATTTGCTCATCTCCTCTACACTTGAAGTTAATTTTTTAGAAAGCGCCTCATCTGCGCCAATTGCATTTGCTACTTTTACACTTTGATTTATTATACATGTAACACAAGCTTCATCTATATTCATACTATAAAATATCTACTACTTATCAGTGTGTTCGTCTATGGCTTTGTTCCACATAAGTTTATATTTTCTTCTCATAAACTCGACTTCTTGCTGGGAGAGCTTTAACTGCTCTTGGAGTGTATGTATCGTTTTTCTATCTTCATCATAAAGCTCTTGAAGAGAACCAAGAGCTTCTCTTAAAAACTCATTTTCAACTCTTACTGCTTTTAGTGTTTCATCTTTTGCGTCAAGGACTTTCTCATGTAGATTTATGATAGTGCCTATTGTTTTTTCAACAAATTGAGGTTGGACTAACATCTCTTTTGTGTTATGCGCAGAGAGCTCTCTTAGTTGGGCAGGAACTACTTCTCTAGCTCCCTTTGATGGATCAATGTATCTGATACCATCCTCAACTTTTAGAGTAAGTTTACCTCTTTGAGCCAAATCATCGATAGCAGATATATCCAGCCCTGTTAGCTCCATATACTCTTCATCACGCATCCACTTCATAGATATTCCTTTAATTTATTTCACACCCACAAAAGGCACCTAGTAAATCTTTCATCACTATGAAATTATAGTTTCTATCTCCAGCGAATCCATCTCAACTTTTTTAGCCTTAGCTATACGATCCTCTTTTAGCTTGACAGCTAACTCTTCATTTTCAAGCGCTAAGATTTGCATAGCTAAATATGCAGAGTTTATAGCTCCTGCTTTTCCTATTGCAACTGTAGCAACTGGCATTCCAGCTGGCATTTGAACAGTTGAAAGAAGTGCATCTATACCACTTAAAGCTGATGCACTCATAGGAACACCGATAATAGGTTTTACAGTTTTAGAAGATAAAACACCTGCCAAGTGAGCAGCCATACCAGCCGCCGCTATAAAAACTTGAGCACCCTTTTTTTCTGCTGCTACAATGTAATCTTTTGTTCTCTCTGGCGAACGATGTGCAGAAGATATAATCATCTCATAAGAGACACCAAACGCCTCAAGCGTATCTGAACAAGACTTCATAATCTCATAATCACTTCTGCTGCCTATTACAATTGAAACAAATTTCATCTATCTATCTTCCTTATTTTTGATGGGCGATTATATCACAGCTTTTTAAATTTGCTTTTCCATGTAAGTGAAGTTAGAGCATACATATTTTATGCTTTTGGATATGTTCCCATCTCTGCAGAAGCTGGAATTCTTAAGAATGTATACGGAGGCAGTTTTATTGGAAGTGTTATAGGATTTAAGTTTCCACTATGCACCTCATCCCAAACTTTTCTATTCTCAGCTACAAGTTTTTTCAACTTCATATAAACTCTGCCATCTCTCTCATATGTAGTGCCTATTTCATTGTCTACTATCTCTATTTTTGCGTCAAGAGGAGCAACAAGTTCTAGTTCATCATTTGGCAAAGTTTTGTATTTGCACAAAAAATATGTCCCTCTCTCATCCACTTGTCCACTAACTTGGTGCGTTCCAAGCTGCATAGTAAAATCAAGGCTTTGAGTATCATGCTTTTCAAAAGGTCTTGAGATAAGATAAGCATCTGTATAGCCTCTGTTTTGAAGAGACTCAAGCTCATATTGGTATTTTTGAACATCATTTATGCCGTTATAGTAGTCATTTAACGCCATTCTGTACGCTTTTGCACTAACTGCTGCATAGTATGATGTTTTTGTACGACCTTCGATTTTTATAGAATCAACCGCACCAGTATCAAGTATCTCTTTTATATGTGAAGCAAGATTTAAATCTTTTGAATTCATGATATAAGTTCCAACACCCTCATCTTCTTCAAGCCTAAAGAGTGTTCCAGTCTCTGGATTTGCGGCGTACATCTCATAAGGAAATCTACAATCATTTGCACAACTTCCACGATTCGGAACGCGCCCACTTTGAAGAGTGGAGATAAGACATCGTCCGCTGTATGCAAAACACATAGAGCCGTGAACGAATACTTCAAGTTCCAACTCTGGAAGCTCTTTTTTTATCTCAACCAAATCACGAAGCGAAATCTCTCTAGCCGTAATTATGCGCGTTGCTCCCATATCATAGTAAACTTTTGCATCAAGAACATTCATAACATTGGCTTGAGTTGAGAGATGAAGTGGCATATCAGGAGCTAACTCATGACATAGCTTTAGAACACCTGGCGTTGCAACTATAAAAGCGTCAGGCTTTAACTCAGCCATTTTTAAAATATGTTTTTTTAAAAGATTTAGCTGTGAGTTAAAAGGAAACCCGTTTATTGTTGCATAGACTTTTTTGCCTCTTGCATGTGCGTAAGCTATGCCCTCTTCAAACTCTTCAAAACTAAACTCTTTTCCAGAACGAATACGCAAAGAGAAGTGACTTACTCCGCCATAAACAGCATCTGCCCCAAAATCAATAGCAATTTTTAACTTCTCTAATGTTCCCGCAGGAGACAACAATTCAACTTGACTCATTATTTTGCAAAACTTGCGAGTAGCGCTTCTATATCTTCATTTGAAGCAAGTTCGTTATGAGTGTCTCCAGCAATATGTTGAGCAGAAGAGACCCTTTTGTCGTCATCAATTCTACCCTCAAAAAGAGAGTTCATATAGTTAGAGAGTGCGCGCATAACGTTTATAACACGCTCTATCTTTTGACGATGAATATCTTGATACTGCATAATATCCATAACACTCATGATAGAATCTCCGCCAGACTGAAGAGCATCTGCTATCTGATTTGCTTCATCAAGCGCTGTAGTGTTTTTTTCCAATTGAACAGCAAAAGCTTCAACATCTGGAAATTTTTTATTTAATGTTATAAATAACTTAATATTGCTCTCTAGAGTCTCAACAACTGTATTAACAAAATCCTCACTCTCCATAAGCTTATTTGAAACACCATCTATAATATCAAATATCTCACTAGCTTTCTCTTCACTCTCTTTTGTTACATCATCTAACTGATGAACCATTTTGTTCTCATCAGTAGCTGGCATAGGCCAGTGATGAGCAGTTTGTTTTGTGTATCCAACTGGTTCTTCTCTATCTTTTTTTACACCAACATCTTCTTCTGCTTCCAACTCATCAAATGACTCATCTTCTGCTACTTCCAAATCATCTTGCACAGAAGTACTTTGCTCATCTTCAAAAGAATCCATATCATCAATATCGCCGCTCATCAAAGCATCAAGTTCTTCTTGAGTCATAACTACTTCTCCATATATTTTAGATTATCTAAATTTATTGTTTTGACACTATAATATCGAAAAATATATAAAATTGGAATGACAAAATGATAGCTGACTTGCACAATCATACTAAACTTTGTAATCATGCAGAGGGAGAAATAGTCGAGTATATCGAAAAAGCTATTGAGTGCGATATTAAATATTTTGGATTCTCAGAACATGCACCAATGGATTTTGATCCAAAATATCGTATGAGATTTGATCAAATGAGAGAGTATGAGCAGAATATTTTAGAGGCTAAAGAGCACTATAAAGATAAAATAGAAATTCTTTTAGGCTATGAAGTAGATTATCTAAGAGGCTATATGGATGAGAGAGTGCTAAATGCAAAAGTTGACTATCTCATCGGGAGTGTACACTTTATAAATGAGTGGGGATTTGATAACCCAGAGTTTATAAAAGATTATGAAAATCAAGATATTGATGAGATTTGGCAAAAATATTTTGATGCAATTGAAGAGATGGCAAAAAGTAGACTTTTTGATATAGTCGGGCACCTAGATTTAATAAAAATTTTTAAATTTATGCCAAAAGGCAATATTACAGACATAGCAAGAGATGCCCTTCGTGCTATCAAAGATGCAGATATGTCTATTGAGATTAATGTCGCAGGTTTTAGAAAGCCAGTTTCCGAGGCATACCCATCGCCTCAGTTGCTGCAAGAGATTAAAAAACTAAATATTCCTATAACATTTGCCTCTGATGCTCACAAGCCAGAACAAGTTGGGCTCTTTAGTGATGAAACTATGAAGATGGTCAAAGAGTTGGGCTTTAGCGAATGTGTAATCTATCGAAACAGAAAAAAAGAGTTTATAAATCTTTAATAGATTCACTATAAAAGCAATTTTAAAGACTTGGCTATGTATAATGCCCCAACATAAAATTAAGTAAGGAAATTAAAATGGGAAAATATATAGAATTAACTAGCTCAGATTTTGAAGCTACATTAAGTGAAGGTGTTTCTTTAGTTGATTTTTGGGCACCATGGTGTGGGCCTTGTCGTATGATTGCTCCTGTTATTGAAGAGTTAGCAAATGATTATGAAGGTAAAGCTAAAATTTGTAAAGTAAATACTGATGAAGAGCAAGATATTGCTGTTAAATTTGGTATCCGTTCTATCCCAACTATCATGTTTTTTAAAGATGGTAAAATGGTAGATCAAGTTGTTGGAGCACAATCTAAAGCTGCTCTTGCACAAAAAATCGACGCTCTTTTAGCGTAATTTAAAGAGTGGATTGGTGAAGCAAGGAGGCAAAAGTCTCTTTTCTTTATCTACTCTTCTAGCCTCTTTCTTTGGCGCAGCGATGATAGCTGCCGCTTTTGCATACTTCAACTACAAATTCGCAGAATATAAATTTATCGACTTTAAAGAGTGGACATTTTACGAGCAAAAAGATATTTTTAAACCTATAGAAGATGACTATATAATAGTATTTTACTCCTCAAGAGAACCTGATACTGCGAAGCTCTTATCTCAAACAAAACTTAACTATCAAATTTTGGCAATAGACTACTATAACCAAGTCTTTCCAAACACCAAGGGCACAACGTTTCTTAGGTCTGGAACAAAAACGTCACTTAGCTTTATACAGAGGTTTAATATCTATGAATCCCCATCTATCTTCTTTATAAAAAAAACAAAAGAGCAGATTTATAAACAAGATAGTATGATACTCAAACTAGACAATTTAAACGAGTTGTCAAATAAAATAAAAGATTTGTAGAAGGATTATATTTATGATTTTAGATTGCGCAATAATAGGTGGCGGACCTGCTGGTTTAACTGCTGGACTCTACGCTACTCGTGGTGGATTAGAAAATGTAGTTATGTTTGAAAAAGGTATGCCTGGTGGTCAAATTACTCAAAGTTCTGAAATAGAAAACTATCCTGGTGTTACAGGCGAAATCAGTGGAATGGATCTTATGATTCCATGGCCCCAGCAGTGCCAAAAATTTGGTCTTAAACATGAGATGGTTGCTGTTCTTAGAGTTAGCAAAGATGGAGATATTTTTAAAATTCTTAAAGAAGATGGCACGGTAGCAGAGGCTCACAGTGTGATAGTTTGTACTGGTTCATCCCCAAGACGCGCTGGTTTTAAGGGAGAGAATGCTCTCTTTGGAAAAGGCGTGAGCACTTGTGCTACATGTGATGGATTTTTCTACAAAGGAAAAGAGGTAGTTGTCATTGGCGGAGGAGATACTGCTCTTGAAGAGGCACTTTATCTTGCTAAAATATGCTCAAAAGTATATCTTGTTCACAGACGTGACACCTTCCGCTCTGCTCCAAATACAGTAGAGAGAGTTAAAAGAACACAAAACATAGAGCTGGTTTTAAACTCTTCTCCAGAAGAAGTATATGGTGATGCAATGGGTGTTACTGGGATTTTTATAAAAAATAATAGTGGTGAAATACGTGATATTAAAGTTCCAGGGGTATTTACTTTTGTTGGCAATGATGTAAACAACCAAACTCTAAAACAAGAAGATGGTACTTTTTTATGTGAGATGAACAAACAAGGCGAAGTTATCGTTGACATTAGCATGCAAACTTCTCTAAAGGGACTTTTTGCCGCTGGAGATATGCGTATATCTGCTCCTAAGCAAGTTGTAAGTGCTGCTGGAGATGGTGCAGTCGCTGCACTAAAAGCAATCTCTTATGTTGATGAGTTGTTAAATCACTAAGATTAAATTTTTAAATGTTATAGGTATAAAAAGGGGAATAAAATGGTAAAAGTTGGTGTTTTTGGTGCAAATGGAAGAGTTGGAAAACTGCTTATAGACGACCTAAAATCAAGTAAAAATATTAGTTTGAGTTCTGTTTATGTAAGGAACTCTCTTGATTTCTCAATTGACCCATCAGTTCTTGTTAGTACAGACATGAAGTCATTTCTTCATGCATGTGATATTGTTATCGACTTCTCTCTTCCTGAGGCTTGTGAAGCTCTGCTTGAGGCAGCACTTCAAACTCCAAAGCCTTTGGTTATCGGGACAACTGGATTAAATGCTCATCAACTAAATCTTTTAAAACAAGCAAGTGAGCATATGCCAATTTTATATGCTACAAATATGTCTTTAGGAGTTGCTCTTTTAAACAAACTTGTACATCAAGCTTCAGCAGCGCTAAATGGCTTTGATATAGAGATAGTGGAGATGCATCATAAACATAAAAAAGATGCGCCAAGCGGAACAGCACTTACTCTAGCAGAATCAGCAGCACATGGGCGTGGTTTAGACCTTAACAAGGTGCGTGTAAGTGGAAGAGATGGCAATATCGGTGAGAGAAACAGTGATGAGATAGCAGTTATGGCTCTTCGCGGTGGAGATATTGTAGGGCGTCACACGGTTGGTTTTTATAATGATGGCGAATTTATAGAACTAAATCATACAGCGACTTCAAGAAACACATTTAGCAAAGGCGCTATTAGAGCTGCTTCATGGTTGGCAAAAAAAGAGGCAGGTCTCTACTCTATAAGTGACTGTTTAGAAATTTAAATCAATTTTATTTTAATTTGATTTTAGTATAATCGCGAAAATATTTAACTACTTAGCCAAGGAGAGAAATGTGCTAGAAGATATGAATGAAAAGTGTGCAGTTGTAGGAATTTATGGCAATAAAGAGGCTTCAAAACTGGCTTATTTTTCACTTCACGCACTTCAACATCGTGGTCAAGAAGCAGCTGGAATCAGCTCTTCAAACGGAACAAAACTACAAACTATCAAAAAACGTGGTCTTGTTATGCGTGTTTTTGATGAGAAAAAACTAGAAACTCTAAGAGGTTCAAGTGCAATAGGACATACCCGCTACTCAACTGCTGGAGATGACTCAATTCTAGATGCTCAGCCAGTTTTTGCAAGATATGATTTAGGCGAGATGGCTATTGTTCATAATGGAAACCTTACAAATGCTGAAGAGATTAGAAATAAACTAATCGACAAAGGTGCAATTTTTCAAACATTTATGGATACTGAAAATCTTATCCATCTTATAGCAAAAAGCGAAAAAAGAAAACTCCTAGATAGAATCATCGATGCTGTTGGTAAAATTGAGGGTGCTTTTTCTCTTGTATTTTTAAGTAGAACAAAGATGTTTGCAATGCGTGATCGTCATGGTTTTCGCCCTCTAAGCTTAGGTAAAATACCAAGCGGAGGATACATAGTTGCAAGTGAGACATGTGCGTTTGATTTAGTTGGAGCAGAGTTTATAAGAGATGTAAAACCTGGTGAACTTCTTATCTTTGATGAAAATAAAGAGCCAGAGAGCATACAAGTTTTTGAACCAACCCCAAAACATTGTATATTTGAATATGTCTATTTTTCAAGACCAGATTCAAGAGTTTTTGGACAGAGTGTTTATCAGACAAGAAAAGATATGGGAAGAGAGTTAGCTCATATAAAACCTGTTGAAGCAGATATGGTTATCCCTGTTCCAGATGGTGGTGTACCTGCTGCTATTGGATATGCTCAAGAGAGCGGTATCCCTTATGAGATGGGAATTATGAGAAACCACTATATCGGACGAACTTTTATCGAACCTACTCAAGAGATGAGAGATTTAAAAGTTAAAATGAAGCTCTCTCCAATGACTGACATTATCAAAGGCAAAAGAGTTATCGTTGTAGATGACTCAATAGTTCGTGGAACAACATCAAAAAGAATTGTAAGAATGTTAAAAGAGGCAGGAGCTAGTGAAGTTCATATGAGAGTATCTTCTCCTCCTACAACTGATCCATGTTTCTATGGAGTTGACACACCAAATAAAGATAAGCTAATCGCTGCAAATATGAGCCAAGATGATATATGTAAGTTCATTGAAGCTGATTCATTAGCTTACCTAGATGAAGCTTCACTTCTTAGAAGCGTTAAGACAGATACAGACAACTACTGTACTGCTTGTTTTACAGGAAAATACATAGTTTAATGAAACAAATTTTTACCTTTGGCAACTACTTACGAGATAAGTTTGGTTGCAAAGTCTACAAAGTTGGCATAAATATCTCTGGCTTCACCTGTCCTAATATAGATGGAACAGTCGCTAAGGGTGGATGCACATTTTGTGAAAATGACTCTTTTAGCGCAAGTACAAATCAAGTCCAAGAGCTAAAGGGATTTCATCTAAATCTAAACTCACAAACAAATCCAAATCTAGACAAGCAACTTCTTCAACTTGAAATGCAGTTTAATGCCATTAGCAAAAGACAACGTGATGAGTATGGAGCTAAAAAATTTCTAGTCTATTTTCAATCTTTTACAAACACCTATGCTCCTCTTGATACGCTAAGGGCTCTATATGAAAAAGCTCTATCATTTGATGATGTAGTTGGCCTTAGCATAGGCACACGCTCAGATAGCATAACTGATGAGACGTTAGCGTATATAACTGAGCTTAACAAAGAAAAAGAGATATGGATAGAGTTTGGAATACAGTCTGTTTATGATAAAACACTTGAAAAAATAAATCGTGGTCACGACAGTGCAAATGTCAAAGAGTGGATATTAAAGGCAAAAGAGAGTGGATTACATGTATGTGGGCATCTTATATTTGGTCTGCCAGATGAGACACAAGAGATGATGCTTCATACAGCGCAAGAAGCTTATCTTTGGGGGATTGATTCTGTAAAATATCATCCTCTTTATGTTGTAAAAAAAACAGCTCTTGCAAATGATTATATCAAGGGAGATTTTTCGCCAATTAGTGAAGAGTTGTATCTTGACACGCTGAGTAAAGCTATCCTGTTAAAACCAGATGATGTATCTGTTCAAAGAGTAACAGCTGGAATAAATGACAACTCTCTTCTTGCTCCAAATTGGTGTAGAGATAAAAACAGACAGATTAAAAAGATAAACAGTACACTTAAACCTTTTGGGCTTAAGTATTAGTGTGCATATACTTTAGAGAAGTGTGAAACACTGCTAAAGTATGGTGGATAAGGAAAATAGACTCTAAACTCTTTGCTCTCGTTAGGTTTTAGATTTTTTGCTACTACAAATTCATGTACAATTTGTTGCGGTTTTGCCTCTCTTCGTGATTCATCAGATGTTAAAAAATCAAAAAAGTTTAAAACCCCTCTTGGAGCGTAAAATGTACCAGCTTTTACATTGCCACTTACATGCCCTTTGTTTACGAGCTTTATCTCAAATGTAACTTCGCCAATCTCAAAATTTCCCTCATTTTTTACTATACCGCTATACATAATCTCTTCTGTGCTTAAGTTTCTTTTGTTATCTAGCTTGTAAAGTTTTGCTACTTTTGTGTATTTATCTATAACAACTACTGAAACAGAAGACATTAAAACAGTTATAAGCGCCACTGAAAATATTATAGAAAAAATCATGCTTGGCTTTTTTTGTTGCATGGCAAGAAAAACTCCAGCTCCAAAAACCAAAAATCCAATACCAAATGCTATGTAGTGCCAAAAGTTAAAAAGGGTAATCATTTACAATCTGCTCCAAGAGAAATATTATAATCCCCACTATAAACAAATGGGTCTATAATAATCTTAATTTCACGCTCTTGCCCAAGAGCAATATTTTCTTCAACAATCGACATCTTAGCAATAGGCTTAAATTTTCTTATATAATCTTTTATCTTATTACCGCTTACTCTATATACGGTTGCTCTAATTTTACAACTTTTAAAATCTCTATTTGAGAGATTTTTTAAAGTTCCATAAAGCACAATAGCTTCTGTAAAAGAGAGTTTTTTCTGACTAATTAGTGTTATTTCATTTTTAAAAAGATATTTGTGCATCTCAACATAACCGAGTGTTGAGCCAAATATAAGAGTTGTAAATGCAAAGAGTATAAGAAAAAATGCTAATAATTTTTTTCGATAAAATATTATGCCAATAGTTATAAAAAGCAGAAAAAGAAGTAAAGAGACACCAAAAAGAATGTAATCATAGATAATCAACTCTTTGATGAATTCGTTTAACTTCTCCATATTTCTCTATGTATCTCTTGAATTTTTCTCAGCAATTCCGCTCATATCAAATCTGCGGGCAAGCTCTTGCTTGATTCTATCTGGAGATATATTTTTAGATGCGAGGGCCACAAGAACATGATAAGTCAAATCTGCTGCTTCATAAACTATCTCTTTTTCATCACTGTCTTTACACGCAAAACTAAACTCAGCTGCCTCTTCTACAACTTTTTTAAGTATTGTATTGTCGCCTTTGCTAAGAAGTTTTGCAGTCCATGAAGTTGAAGGGTCTGCAAATTTTCGCTCTTGAATAGTATGATAAAGTGTATCAACAACTCCATAAAGAGCTTCACTTTTAACTTCTACTTCGCTCTGTATATCGCCTGTTTCTAGTTCAGTAAAAAAGCAAGAACGTCTGCCTGTATGACAAGCAACGCCGTGTTGAGTTACTTTTATCAAAAGAGTATCATTATCGCAGTCGATGTTAAAACTATCTATCTCTTGTATATGTCCGCTACTCTCGCCTTTTTTCCAGATACGCTGTTTTGAGCGTGAGAAGTAGTGAGCTATTTTTGTACTAAGAGAAAGAGAGAGTGCCTCTTTGTTCATATATGCCATCATCAACACTTCATTGGTTGTGACATCTTGAACTATTACTGGCAGAAGTTCAATCTTCTGCCAGTCTATTTTATCTATAGTTTCTTGCATTTTTTATCTACTCAGTAACCGTAGTAGTTCTCTGTTTAGCATCTTTCATATCTACCCAGATATTTGGCGTTGAGCCTCCAGGAGTTAGGAAAATCTTAGCGTCTTTATTTTCTCTAAGAGCATCATTAAATTTGCCTTGAACTTGAATCTGCTCTAATTGTAAAAGCTGAGTAGTTAATGATTTTGAGATCAAGTAGTTAGCTTTTGATTTTGCATCTGCGTCAATTGTTATAGCATCTGCAAGACCTTGAGCTTCAATTCTAGCCTTCTCTGCTATACCTCTTGATTCTGCTGCACGTCTTAGCGCATCTTGTTCAGCACGTAAAACATCTTGTTCAGCTTTTTGAACTTGTTGTTTTGCTATTTGAACATTTTCTATCTGCTCTTTTACTTTTGGAGGTAGTAAAATTTCACGAAGTTGAACTGATTGTAAATCTGCAGGAGCATTTTCCAAGCCTGTGACACTTGCTCTAATGCCGATCTCTATCTCTTCAGCTATGCTGTTTCTCATCTGCGGAAGACTCTCAGCATCATATTTACCAACAACATTACGAACAATATCACGAACAACTGGATTGATTATCTTATCTTCCCAGCTGAATCCCCAGTTAGAGATTGTTTGTGCCGCGAATTGCGCATTTAGTCTATACTGAACTGTAAGCTCTATAGCAACAGGAAGACCGCGTTTATCAAGAACGGTAATGGCAGGTTTTGCATTTATTCCTGATGAAACACTTCCGCCACCTGCTTCAATGCTTGATGCATAGTTAATAATACGAACTTTTGTATCTACAATATAAACTTTTTGAATTACAGGAAGGATAAAATGTAGTCCTGGAAGAAGTGCTTGATCTTGATACTTACCATTAGTGCTTAATATTCCGCGTTCACCCTCTTCGATAATCGTAAAAGGTTTTGCCAAAATCAAAACAATAATAATTGCTACTAAAAAGTAAGCAATCCCTGCTTTTCCTCCGCCAAAGTTAAAATCTATTTTTGGCATTTGAGGAATGTTTGGACCACCGCCACCTCCGCCACCTGACTTTTTCTCAAACCCATCACTCTGGCTCTTTTTTTTGTTAAAATAGTCATTCATATCTGATGCCATTGTTATGTTGTCCTTCATTTTTTTAATTCCTTATTTTTTTAACTTACGTATGTTAAGTAGTGCTCATATTTTTTATCTCTGCCAAATACAACGTCAAAATATTTACTTTGAAGTTTCTCTGTCATTTCGCCACGAGAACCACATCCTATATCTCTGCCATCAACATGACGAACAGGAGTGATTTCAGCAGCAGTTCCAGTTAAAAATGCCTCATCTGCAGTATATACATCCTCTCTTGAGAGGCGACGACGCTCAACTTTGATGCCCATATCAGTCGCTAATTCAATCACTGTTTTTTGAGTAATTGACTCTAGTGAGTTATCATTTGGAGGAGTGATTAAAACTCCATTTTTTACCATAAAGAAACTAGCTCCTGAAGCTTCTGCAACATAACCTTGATCATCTAGAAGCAGTGCTTCTTCATATCCGCAGTCAATCGCTTCATACTTAGCCATTTGAGAGTTCAAGTAGTTTGCTACGGCCTTTGCTTTACCCATATTTGAAGTATTTGCTGGTCTAGTCATTGATACGATTTTAAGTTTTATACCTTTCTTCATACCCTCTTCACCAAGATAAGCACCCCACTCCCAAGCAGCAACAGCAGTTTCAACTGGAGCGTGTTTATGGTAAACACCCATAACACCATATCCTAAAAATGCAAATGGTCTCAGATATACGTTATCGCCCTTAAATTCATTTTTTGCGACTAGTTCTATTTGAGCTTTGTTTAACTCTTCAACTGAGTAAGGAATATCCATTAGAGTCATTTTTGCAGACTCTTTTAATCTTGTAGTGTGCTCATTTAGACGAAAAATAGCATAACCTTTTTGGGTTTTATATGCCTTTGTGCCTTCAATTACGCCATTTCCATAGTGTAGTGTATGAGAAAGAACATGCACCTTTGCATCATCCCACCCAACAAACTTTCCATTCATCCAAATATACTTAGCTGCATCCATATGCTTCTCCAATAATTACTACATAAAAATTGTTGCCATTTTATCTAAAATGATGTTTATGTTGTATTAATCTAGTAGATAGGAGCTTTATTAAAGGCAACACAAGAGAGAGAAGTGTTGCCATTTTAGGAGAGAAAAAAGGAGAATTTTGAAAATTTCAATATTTTATATTTATCCGCTAGTCTTTAAAGAAGTCTAGCGCGTATTTGTTACCATTTAACTTCTGTAGTAAGCATGTAAACAT
>CAMBTK010000032.1 GCA_945870785.1 Sulfurimonas crateris | reverse complement strand
AGAGAACCATTTTCTATTTTTCCAAAAATCTGTGAAATTAGAAAAAGACCGCTTGCTACGGCTACCATCAGGGCATATGGAACAACTTTTCTTACATGCATCATAATTGCTTCTCTTGCTTTTGCATGTTCTGCTTCATTTAATGTTTGATTCATTTTAGATAAAAAAAGTATATCTATAAATAAAAAGCCGCCATATATAAATACTGAAAAAATATGAATTGTATGTATGAGTGTGTAAGTGATGTGAAATCCTTTTTTGTTTGAATTTTATCACATAAAATTATTACTAAATTTGTTTTATATCAATTCCCTTTGTATGTATCTATACCAAAAATAATTATTATTTTTGATGTTTTGCATTACTGTTCCACGCACAAAAAAAGCTTTTATATCAATTTATAGTAGAATTGCAAAATTAAGATATTTAGAGGATTTGTAGATGGGAATTGCACAAGAAGATATAAAAAAATTTGAGAAAAACAAGAGCGAATGTGATGCTATTTTTTATCAAGCAATGGAGGAGATTATCTACTCTATCGCCCCACTTTTAGAATCAGAGCCAAAATATAAAAAATACTCAATTGTAGAGAGACTTATTGTACCAGATAGAATTATAAAATTTAAAGTGGCATGGCTCAATGACAGTAATAAAATAGAAGTAAATACTGGGTATCGAATACAATTTAATAATGCCTTAGGACCATACAAGGGAGGTTTGCGATTTCATCCTAGTGTAAATGAGAGTGTGTTGAAATTTTTAGGATTTGAGCAGATATTTAAAAATGCACTTACAGGGCTTCCGCTAGGTGGTGCTAAAGGTGGAAGTGATTTTGATCCAAAAGGGAAGAGCGATTTTGAGATTATGAAATTTTGCTCCGCATATATGAGAGAGTTAAGTAAATATATAGGAGCACGTATCGATGTTCCAGCAGGTGATATTGGAGTTGGAGCTAGAGAAATAGGCTATCTTTTTGGAGAGTATAAAAAAATAACTTCATCGTATGAGGGTGTTTTAACTGGCAAACCATATATGTTTGGCGGGTCACTTATGAGACCAGAAGCAACAGGTTATGGCGTTGTTTACTTTACACAAGCGATGCTTGAGATGGAAGGCAAAGAGGGTCTTGATGGTAAAGTATGTACAGTAAGTGGAGCAGGAAATGTCGCTCTTCATACGATTGAGAAACTTTTTCAAGTTGGAGCGCTCCCAGTTACATGCAGTGATTCAAGTGGTATGATATATGACTCAAGAGGCGTTGATTTGCCACTTTTAAAAGAGTTGAAGATGAATCAAAGAGTCTCCCTTGAGAGATATATAGATATCCATCCAGAAGCAAAATATATCTCAGTGTCCGAGTATCCGCAGGGAGAACACTCTGTTTGGGATATTCCTTGTTATGCGGCATTCCCTTGCGCAACTCAAAATGAACTAAACGAAGCAGATGCGCAGAATTTGATTGTAAATGGTTGTGCTTGTTTAACAGAGGGGGCTAATATGCCATCAACTCCAGAAGCAATAGCAATGTTTTTAAGTCATAAAATTCCGTTTGCTCCTGCAAAAGCTGCAAATGCTGGTGGTGTAGCGGTAAGTGAATTTGAGATGAGTCAAAATGCTTCAATGCAGAGATGGAGTTTTGAAGATGTTGATGTAAAACTAAAAGAGACGATGCAGCAAATTTGTAAAAGAGTAGCTCTTAGCGCAAAAGAGTATGGAGTTGAAGGAAACTATGTTGATGGCGCAAATATCGCAGGATTTAAAAGAGTAGCAGATGCGATGATTGCAGAGGGCATATAAAAATTTATACATAATCCTAGATTTAGACTTTTTGGATAGAATCATAAATTAAAAAATCAAAATAAAGAAAAAAAGAATGCAAAATACTAAAGCAAGAGCCAATATTTACGCACTTTTATCTAGAATATTACTTCAAGAACTAGATGAAACAATGCTAAAAATGATAAAAAGTGATGAGAACATTTTAGATTTTTTCCCAACACTTAAAAGTTGGGAACCTTTTTTAAATATTGAAGATAAAAAACTTTTAGAAGAGTATATAGACCCAGATTTTGTAAATTTATCGCTTTTACACCTTATCCCATATGAGACTTTTTACACACGAGAAGATCAAAAAGTTGAGACAGGCGGGGCTAATCCAGTAACAGATATGTACAGTGCATACAACTTTATGGTTGATTATGAAGCAGCAAGAGCTATATCATCTGATCATATAGGTGTTGAGTTTGAGTTTATGCATCATCTTGTGGAGGCTGAATTAAAGGCGCTTGAAGTGAATGATACAGAGGCTATAAAAGCACTAAGAGAGACACAAAGTGAGTTTTTAAATAAGCATCTGCTGAGATGGGCTCCGATGTATCTTATAAATGTAAAATATGAAGCTAGAACACCTCTTTACTATGATGCAGCTGACTTGGCATTAGAATTTATTCTTAGTGATAATGAGTATCTTATAAAAGAGCAAAAAGCTTAAGATGATACAGCTAAAAGCTAGTCGTTGTGTAAGATCGCTCTCAAAAGAGAGCGAGTGCAACAAATGTGAAGTTATCTGCCCAACTGCGGCTATTGTTGTTGGAGGCAATCCTCTTCCATCAATCAACTTCTCAGCATGTGTTGGATGTGGAGCTTGTGATAGCGTATGCCCAAATGAAGCGCTGTATTTAGATGATTTTAGTACAACAGATTTCTTTTTTAACTATATAGAAGATAGTGACAATCTTATCTCATGTAGAAAAAATGTGCCATGTATTGCGGCATTAAACATAGAGAACATTATCTCAATGGCACTTCTTAAAAAAGAGATGATTTTTGATATGGGACATTGTGATGAGTGTGCTATCGCTCATAAGTGCAAGGCTCAAATCGAGAAAAACTATGAAGAGGCATCTTATATACTTGAAGCGATGCAGAGCAGTGCTGTTATAAAACTTGAAAATATTAAGTATGAAAAAACAGATGATTCAAAAGAGCAGAGTTCAACAAGAAGAGAATTTTTTTCAAAAGTAAATCTTAAGGGTGCGATAAAATCAAAGATTGAGTTTGAAAAAGAGATACAAAAAGCAACGGACGAGTTAGTAGAGCATACTTTACAAAAGAGCGATATAGCACTACTTAAGCAAAAACGCATTACAGATAGAAGAAAGCTCTTCTTTACGGCTCTAAAGAGGGTAGAGAAGCCATCAATATATCATATAATAGAGTCAGATGAACTAACGTTCACATCAATGAAAGTTGTTGATGAGAGCACATGTACCGCATGTCAGATGTGTTATAGAGTCTGTCCAACTGGCGCACTTAGCTCAGATATTAAAAACTCAAAAATAGAATTTGATCCATTTTTATGTATAAAGTGCCATATATGTCATGACGTTTGTGAGCCAGAGGCTATTACGCTCTCTCAAACATATAGAGTAAAAGAATTTTTTGAACCAGCAGTTCAGAATCTCATCACATTTAAAGTAAGAAGATGTGATGAGTGTAATGTTATTTTCAGTACAAACTCTAGCGATAAACTCTGTTACAGATGTAAAGCAGAAGATGAAGAAGCAAGAGAACTTTGGGGGATAAAAGGAGATTATGTAACATGATGAATGATGCAAATGAGATATCACATCACACAAAACTATATGGTTATATAGGAGAGTTTGCAGGACAAAGCAGCATCTCCGCAACGCTAAATAAGCTATTTAAAGCAAAAAATAAAAATGCGATGATGATTCCTATGAATATACGGGAGGATGATTTTTTCTTTACGCTCTCAAATATGAAAAAATCACATGTAAATGGGGCTCTTATATCAAATGAGTATGTAAAAAATGTCCTAGAAACTCTTGATGAGAGAAGCGAAGCTGTTTGGTTTAGTGGTTTGTGTGATGTTGTAATCAGAGAAGAGAACAAACTAGTTGGTGATGTTTTATTCTCTAGAGCGCTTGTTAAATATTTGAAAGATAAGGGTGCCAAAAAAATAGCGCTTCTTGGAGTTGATGCAAGAGCAAAAGCATTTCTATTTTTTGCAAAAGAGTTTGAGATAAGTTACTACTTTGATGAGATAGAGGAGTTGATGCAGTTTTGTAATGAAGCAGCAAAAGAGAACGCAGATATAAATCGTCTAGCGGATAATATGGAAGTAGATTTATCTTTATATGACGCTGTTGTTGATTTTTCTGATTTTGACTCTTTAGCGATGATTAGTAAGCTAAGCGCTGTAAATATAGATATGAAACAAAAAAAAGAGTTCTCAGCTCTTAAAGTAAGAGCAAATGAACTTGGAGCCACATATAGCGGCTTTGAAGAGATGCTAGATGTTATAAGTAGTGCTACATTTGAGTTTTTGGAAGATAAAAAACATTTAGAGCATGATAAAAGTGATATGAAATTTTAAAAAAATAGGAGAAGTGATGAATAAAGATGATTTAAGTGATTTAAGAGCCGAGTTTGATAAGTTTGTAAAAGATAGTTGTACTTTTAACCCAGAGGATAACAAAAATCCAAACGATATAACTGATAAAGATGATGAGGTTCCAGTTCCTCAGTTTGTAGATGCTCTGACTGCAAAACTTTTAGCTCCAGCAATTAGCGGAGTTTATCTCTCAAGACTAGATATAAAAAGAATAGCAGAAGCGATAGATGAATCTATCCCTATAAAAGAGCGTGTAAAGATGGTTAGAGCGCTATTTAGACATACAAATTCAAAAGAGTATTTAAGAACTGCATTTAATGAAATAAATAGACATATTAATGGGCGTGTTTTAATCTATAAAGAGTTGGCAGAAGCATTTCCATCTTCTAGTTCAATCTTTGAAGAGCAGATAACAAAAGCAAAAAGTACTATGAGAATGTTTGAGCAAATTATAGAAGATTTTGAAGAGATAGAGCCATCAGACGATCCGCTTTCTATCTGATGCAATTGTACTCTTAGAGCATTTTTTGAAGCTCTAAGAGACCTTGCCAGATAAGAGCGCTCACTATTCCAGCTACTGCACCAGCTACCACATCATCGGCTACAACACCAAGTCCGCCTTTAGCTTCACGATCAAGTCTTCCTATTATAGATGGTTTAGTTATATCAAAATATCTAAATAGCACAAACGATAGTAAGCTTTGAATCAAAAATCCATTTTGAAAATCAGCTACATCACCTATGCCAACACTGATTGCAGGTGCTATACTTAGTGCAAACCACATTCCAGCTAGTTCATCTATGACTATGCGTTTATCATCATGGATACCGCTTTTTGCTTCATATTTGTTAATCTCACGAACAGCGATAATTGAGATAAGCAGAGTTGCTAAAAATAGTGTTTGTGCATCAAAATAGATAAGAATTAACATTCCAAGAGGAAGTGAAACAACTGTTCCGACTGTACCTGGGGCTTTTGGAGAGAGTCCGCTGTATCCTAGCGTTATAAAAAACCAGTTCATGTATATCCTATGTCAGTGATGTTGTTTGATAAAGCTTCATAAGTTCAAGATAAAAATCATTTTCTGTGTGCTCTTCTAAAAGACCTTCACTAGGTAGAATATCGTAGTATAGTTTTTCAAGATTTTTAAATCTTTTTTGATGAAGTTTTGAGAGGATTACAGCCGAGATCTCTTTTCTTATAAGAATCGTAGGCGGCAGTATGCCAAGTTCAAGAAGTTCCAAAATAGAAGTAGCATGGTATGAAATCTGATGATGTTGCCCATGAGGACAAGTATTTTTACTAACAAGTGTTGTGCATTTATCGCAGTATACGTACTCACTTGCTACTGTTATCTCTATCTCTATGCCCACGACTTTATCAACTATTGATTTATTTGAGTTACAGTCGTAAAACATCCCAAGACCTGCATGATTTCGTCCAATTGTTAGTTTGTCACAGCCATAATTTTTAGCAACTATAGCATCAATGATTATCTCGTTGTAACCAGCAAATATATAGCTGTTTTCCAATGGAACAATAACTACATGATTTTTTGTAAGAAAATTATTTATAAAATAGTCAAGCGTCTCTTTTCTAATGTTATAGCTTAAATTTGATTCTGTATATGGTTTCAATAAAAATATAACAAGTAAATCTGTATGTTCTAGAGTTTGTCGAATCAGCTTTTCATGAGCACGGTGAAGAGGATTTGCAGCCATTACAAGGGCTGTTGTATGTTTTGCATCTATAAGTTTTTTTGCTTCTTCTATTATCTGTTTGTTGTTATTGCTTGACCTATTTGCTAGTGTATACTCTCCACATACTGCCAAAGAGCCAATTCTTTTAAGTGTTGCAAAAACTCCTGGATGGGAGATGTCATCAGTTCCATAGATTTGCTTTATTCTCTCGCTTGGATCGATATGAAAAACACTATCAACTTTTAAATAAGCAAATGGCTTATCGTCAAAAATAATAGTAACCTCTTCATCTTTCTCAAGCGAAGCAAGAACCTCTGCATTCATTTTTCCAGAAGGCGCTAGAAGAAACGGAAAAGGAAATGATTTGCCATTGAAGAGACCAGTTTTTAGGACATTTTTACTCTGTTCTTCATTCATTAGTGATTCAACAGGTGATAGTAGCCCGTCTTTTAAGAGTTCAAGTGCAGAAGCTGCTTCTTTGTCAATAAGAAGTGTTTTATTTTTTCTTAACAATGTCATACTTCTTTCGCTTTTCCCATAAGCTCTTACGGCTTATTCCTAGCTTTTTTGAGAGTTCTGTATCTGGAAATTTATGCTGATAATTTAAAACTATAAACTTTACATACTCTTCAATAGGCAGAATTTCGCCTTGATCAAAGACATTGCTTTCACTCTTCATCTCAATAACGGAAAATTCATCATCTTCTATCTTATCTGTACTTGAGATAATCGCTTTTTTATTTTCAAGTAGAGCGTAAAGTACTTTTCTCTCAGCTTTTTTAAGTATTTGTAAATCAATTATATAAACAAGAGAATTGTCAGTTATAGACTCAATTTCACTAAGAGCTTTTGAATCACTAAGAGTTATAAAGTGAAGTGGAAGATTTTTTTTCTTTGCATACTCGAAGGCAAATGAGTCAGCATGTTTTTGATAAGCACTTGAGATAAAGATTGGAAGTTCAACATTGTCAAAGTTATGTTCACTAGATAGTGATGAGAAATTGTGTGTTAGATATTTGTCATACGCAACATTTCTCTTTTTTAATTTTTCATAATCTTGATAGTGGTTTATTTTTCTAATAAGTTCTTCAATCATAAAAGGTTTAAGAATGTAGTCTTTTGCACCTGCAGATAAAGGTTTTGAAACGGTGTCATTGCTTATGTAAGATACCATTAAGATAATGATAGATTTTTTAAATGTCTCAATTACAGGATTAAAATCTTGGCCATTTATGTTTGTTGAGAGAAGTACAACATCATAGTTGTTACTTTTTATCGCATCTCTTGTAGATGTACACATTTCACACACATGACCTAATTCACTTAACTTAGTAGCAATGCTCTGGGCTAAATAAACTTCATTTTCTATTATAAGTATCTTCAAATCTTTGTCCAATCAAAATATTTTAAATTTGCGTTTGCAATTACGCCCACACCTTCACCTCTGCCGATAAAACCGAGTTTTTCAGTTGTTGTAGCTTTAATGTTTACTCTTTGACTTTGTATATTTAAAAGAGCACTTAGTGTTTTTCTCATCGCCATTTTATAGTTTCCGATTCTTGGTTTCTCAGCTGCGATAGTTATATCTACATTTACTATAACAAATCCAAAATGGCGAAGTTTTGTAACAACACTCTTTAATAGTTCTTTAGAATCCGCCCCTTTATATTTTGCATCATTATCAGGAAACATCATCCCGATATCACCCATACCTGCCGCGCCAAGAAGAGCGTCAATTAGGGCGTGGATGGCTACATCTCCATCGCTATGAGCAAGAAATCCATACGCAGAATCTATCTTTATACCGCCAAGAAACATCTCACCTTTATCATCAAAGGCGTGAACATCAAAACCAACACCACTTAGAGTGTCGTTTGATGGAGGAGTAAGGCAAGTGAGTTTTTTTAAATCCTCTATATGAGTTATTTTATGAGCACTCTCTTCTCCTAAAATAAACTCTCTGCTTCCACCATTCGCGACAATAGCGCTACTCTCATCAGTAAACTCTTCTTTGCTTAAAAGGGCTTCTTTTAGAGCAGATGTTAGTGAGAGTTGAGGAGTTTGAACTCTTTTTACGCGTTCTCTATCTATCGTTTTACCGTCATACACGATAGTATCTGTTATGTTTAGAAAAGGAACAATGCAATCACTTTTACCTATGTGAGAGATGATTGTGTTTAAAAAAGATTCATCTATGCAAGAACGAGCAACATCACTTACAAGGACATACTCTGTATCTACGTGTGCAAGGGAATTTTTTAGAGATTGCTGTCTCGTTTGTCCACCCTCTACAAATGTGTAATCTGCATAGTTTTTCATGAACTCTATGTCATCAAGTGAAGAGGTTATAATAATTTTGTTAAAAAGGTCTGTTTTTTCGCATCTATTTGCTACAAATTGCCACAATGGCTGAGTATCTATTCGAAGCCACTGCTTCTTCACATCAAGCCCAAAACGTGAAGAACTACCAGCTGCTAATAAGATGAGTGTTATAGTTGACAATCAAACCCCTAAAATTTTATAGTGTTACGAAATTATACACACCAAAAGCTTTTTTTTATCTTGAAGAGGGCAATTGTTACTATAAAACATCCACTCTATTATTATAAATTATGAAATCAAATAATAGAGTTAATATTAGATTAACTTTATTTGATTATATTTCCAATGACTTAACATACGATATATATAATTTTTAAAGGAGACAACCATGAGATCATTGTGGGTAGAAAAGCGTAAAGACGATGCTGTAAAGACACAAATGTATTACGCAAAACAAGGCATTATTACACAAGAGATGGAGTACGTTGCAAAGCTGGAAAAACTATCCCCAGAGTTAGTTCGTAGCGAAATTGCAAGAGGAAGATTGATAATTCCAGCAAATGTAAACCACACAACACTTGAGCCCATGGCAATAGGAATCGCTGCTACATGTAAGATAAATGCAAATATCGGCTCATCTGCAATTGCCTCAGATGTTCAAGGAGAGGTTGAGAAAATGCAGGTTTCTCAGCATTACAAAGCTGATACTGCTATGGATTTATCTACTGGCGGAGATTTAGATGAGATACGTAAAGCTGTAATAGCATCTTCAAAGATTCCAATAGGCACAGTGCCAATTTATCAAATTCTTCATGATGTAGGAAACAAGATAGAGGATTTAAGCATAGAAGTTATGCTTGAAGTACTAGAGCGTCAGGCAAAACAGGGTGTTAGTTACTTTACGATACATGCTGGTTTTTTACTTGAAACTATGCCAAAAATTGCAAAACGAAAGATGGGAATAGTAAGCCGTGGCGGAAGTTTGATGGCTGCTTGGATGATGCACTACCATAGAGAAAACCCATTTTATACGGCATTTGATGATATTTTAGATATCTGTGCAAAATATGATGTATCTTTGAGTCTTGGAGATTCCCTACGTCCTGGATGTTTAGCCGATGCAAGTGATGATGCGCAACTAGGTGAGCTTAAAGTTTTAGGTGATTTGACTCTAAGAGCTTGGGAGAAAAATGTTCAGGTTATGATAGAAGGTCCTGGACATGTTCCATTAAATCAGGTTGAGCGCAATATGAAACTTCAGCGCGAACTTTGCCATGAAGCGCCATTTTATATTTTGGGACCTTTGGTAACAGATATTGCGGCTGGATATGATCATATAAGTTCAGCTATCGGTGCGGCTGTTGGCGGATGGCATGGTGCTAGTATGCTCTGTTATGTAACACCAAAAGAGCATTTAGGTCTGCCAAATGCAGAAGATGTTCGTGCAGGTATCATTGCATATAAAATTGCGGCACATGCAGCAGATATTGCTCGTGGACGCAAAGGCGCTAGAGATATAGATGATGAGATGAGTGATGCAAGATACAGCTTTAACTGGGAGAGACAGTTTGAGTTAGCACTCGATAGTGAGAGAGCAAGAGAGTACCATGATGAGACACTTCCTCAAGATGTATTTAAAGAGGCTGAGTTTTGTTCAATGTGTGGACCTAAATTTTGTTCATATAAGATAACTCAAAGCATTATGGATAATCCTGAAGCGATTGAGCAAATTGCTAGAGAGGTTAAAGAGCGTGAAGCTCTGGGAGCTTAAGAAAGAGGATTAATTGATATAGGATAATTTTTGTCTTATTTAATTATGGTAGAGTTACAAAAATAAAAATTATAAAGGAAATGATAGATATGACTAAAGATATTGTAAATTCAGCACTATCAAAAGTTTTATATCCTGGTTTTACAAAGGATATAGTTACTTTTGGTTTTGTTAACAGTATAGAGATAAATGGAAGTGATGTAAGTTTTAATGTAGACATTACTTCAAGTGCTCCAGAAGTTGCTCAGCAAATTACTGATGATGCGACAAAAGAGTTAAAAGCAGTTGGTGCAACTAACGTTACTGTAAACGTAAAAGCTCCAAAAATGCCAGAAGCTCAAAAACCAAAAAATAAAAATATCGCTCCACATATTAAAAACTTTTTAATGGTAAGCTCTGGTAAAGGTGGAGTTGGAAAGTCAACTACATCTGTAAATATAGCTATCGCTCTTGCTGCACAAGGTAAAAAAGTAGGACTTTTAGATGCAGACATCTATGGTCCAAATATCCCTCGTATGATGGGTATTGAAGATCAAAAACCTGAAGTTACTGGAAATAAAGTTCTTCCAATGAAAGCGTATGGTATTGAAGTTATGTCAATGGGTTCACTTATGGAGCCAGGACAATCACTTATGTGGCGTGGTGCTATGATTATGAAAGCTATCGAGCAATTCTTAAGAGATATTCTTTGGAGTGATTTAGATGTTTTAGTTATCGATATGCCTCCAGGAACTGGTGATGCACAACTAACACTGGCTCAAAGTGTACCTGTAACTGCTGGTCTTACTGTTACAACACCACAAACTGTTTCTCTTGATGACTCTCGTCGTTCATTAGATATGTTTAAAAAATTAAATATTCCAATAGCTGGTATAGTTGAAAATATGAGTGGTTTTATCGCTCCAGATACTGGTGTAGAGTATGATATCTTTGGAAAAGGAACATCTGGTCCTATGGCTAAAGAGTTTGATACAAAGATAATTGCAGAGATTCCAATCGAGCCTAGTATTAGAACTGGTGGAGATGAGGGTAAGCCTATTACTTTTGTGAATCCAACAAGTGAGAGTGCAAAGCGTTATATGGCTGCAGCTGCTTCTGTGTGGGCAACTATTGAAGAAGTAAATGCAAAAGGTGGAGCGAGTAATGAGAGCGTTCAGCCAACAACTCCTCCAGGCGTATCTGCTTGTAGTATGTAAATAGCTTTTATAGGCAATATGCCTATAAAGCACCGTAGGGATTAATTAAATTATCCCTACTTCTTAATTAAAACTCATCCCCGCTTTTATACATATCTGCATGAAACTCTACTATCTTATTTCTTCCTGTATTTTTTGCTTCATATAGCGCAGTATCTGCATATTTTATACATTTCCATATAGTGTCCCCATCTGTTGGGAATTTTGATATTCCTATGCTTATGGTCTTTTTGAGTGTCTCTGATGAACCAACATCAAAAGAGAGTGCTGCAAATCCAGAGTGTATCTTATTTGCAACCTGCATAGTTCCCTCATCTGTTGCGTTACTAAGAAGAATAACAAACTCCTCTCCTCCATAACGAATAGCTAAATCAGACTCACGGATAGAGCTCTTTAATACTTTTGCAAGTGCTACAATTACTTTATCGCCTACATCATGCCCATATGTGTCATTTACCATTTTAAAGAAGTCAACGTCCAACATAAGAACTGAATATGTCTCTTTGTTTCTATTTGCTTGGCTCATAATTTTATCAATCACTTCTTCTAGGAATCTTCTGTTATAAAGTCCAGTCATTCCATCGCGAAGTGAAGTGTCTCTAAGTTTACCCATCAATATTTGGCTCTCAATAACAGGTTTCGCAGCTTCAAGATAGTGTCTTATGCTTGAGATATTTTTCTTCATTAGATCAACTTCTTCTCTGTTGCCAGATGTCATAGATACAGTTAATGATATATCGTGGTTTATATTAAAAGGGATACAAACATAGTCAAGATTTAGACTTACACAAGCTTGACATAGATTTGGAAACTCTGTTGAAATCGTAACCGTATTTGTTCTAAATGCTCTGCACTCTAGGGCATTTTTATTTGTTTTTTCAAAGCAGATATTTTCTTCATCTGTGCTATATATTAATTTTCTCTCAGATGTAACATTGTTTACTTCATAAAATGCAAAGTGACCTACATGATATTTTAGTTTAAGTATGTCAACTATTCTCGTATATACTTCATCTTTTGAGCCATCAAGTTCGATAGTTTTTTTAAATTTATAGATATCAGATAATTCACTTATGATAGTTTTTGCTTCATGTAGTGGATCGCTTAAAGAAACACTTCCTTGAGGTATAAAAGTAGCAAGATTGTATTTTATATCTCCAAATGTCTCTTGCATTTTTGTAAATAGTGAGTTCATCTGCTCGACAACACTTTTTGCATCACCGCCGACTTTTGAGATAAATTTATGTGTAAAATCTCCGCGATATGCTTTTCTAATTCCATCTTGGAGATTTGTGAAAAGATTCATATATGGTGTTACAAAATAGTTGATAAGAAGCAGAACAACAATTATAAATAGAAGGTTTATACCTAATATTTTTAAAATAGTCATCATACCGCTGCTTCTCATGTCGCTTATATCAAACTCCATACTTATGATACCAAGAGTGTCTCCTCTATTTACATTGTGGCATGAGATACAGTTTGTGTTATCAACTGGAGTTGAAGCTTTATATGGAATGGTTACTCTTAAAATTGTGTTTTTAGTATTTTCAGTGATTTTTTTAACACTCTCACCTGTTTTTAAAACTTCTTCATCAATGGCATCTCGCATAGTTTCAGAAGATAGGCCTTCTCCGTATTGGGAGATAACCTTTTCTCCTCTTGCAATCCAAAGAGATTTGATGTTGTTACTCGTGGCAATTTTGTCTAAGAAATATTGTCTTTTATCCATTATGCCATTGACCATATGCGCCGTTAAGCCATCTTTTACGATATTGGCAGCCATTTGAGATTTTTCAACGGCACTGTTGATGCTATAGTCTCTAAAATTTAGAGAAATGTTTATAATCGTCGCAGCTGTTAATGCAAGAAGCATAAAAGTAACAATAACTAAAAGTCTAGATTTTGTTGTCATTTGAAATCACTTTTTAATAATTTTTTTTATAGTACCTAAGAAATTATTAAATGTAGTTTTAAATAAGAAACAATTATTCTACTGTTACACTTTTTGCCAGATTTCTAGGCATATCAACGTCATTTCCAAGTCTTATAGAAATTTCTAGCGAGAGAAGTTGTACAACTACCATCATCTCAAAAAACTCAAGCATATAACTCTCACATGGAGTAATCTCTATAAAATCATCCGCTTTATCAAATGGTATCTGACTAATCGCGCAGATAGTAGAATCTCTAGCACTCAACTCTTCAACATTGCTTTTTGATTTTTCATAGTGAAGATGTTTTGGAAGTAGGGCGATAGTAAATAGCTCAGGGTCTGCTAGTGCAATAGGACCATGTTTCATCTCGCCAGCTGGATACCCCTCTGCATGAAGATATGAAATCTCTTTTAGTTTTAGCGCACCCTCTAATGCCAGAGGATAAAATATATCTCTACCTATAAAGAAAAACCCATGACCATGAAGGTATCTCTTAGAGAGTCTTTTTATTCTCTCGTGCATCTCATCGCTTACTCTTACATGCGAAGGGACTTCTCTGAGAGTCGAGATATGTGAAGCTATCTCTGCTCTGCTAAGAGAGCCTTTAATTTTTGCAACATATAAAGATAGCATCCAAAAAACAACAACTTGTGTGGCAAATGCTTTAGTTGAAGCGACACCTTTTTCAATTCCTGCGCGGGTAAGGATAGAAGCATCGGCGACTCTTACCATAGATGAGTTGTCAACGTTGCAGATTACAAGAGTTTTAAGCCCAGCTGCTTTTGCCATCTTTAGCGTTTCAAGAGTATCAGCAGTTTCACCACTTTGAGAGATTACTACAAAGAGCGTATCTTTTGTCATAATAGGGTCTCTATATCTAAACTCACTTGCAATTTCAAGTGATGTTTTTATCTTTGAATAACGCTCAAACAGGTAAGAAGCACTCATAGCGGAGTGATACGAAGTACCACAGGCACATAGCTTTATCTCAGTAATTCCATCAAAGAGGGCAGGGTCAAGCTCATCAAAGATAATCTCATCCTCGCCGACTCTTCCCATTAAAGTATCTGAGATTACAACGCTCTGCTCATAAATCTCTTTCTCCATAAAAAATCTAAAACCATCTTTTTGTGCAAGAAGTTTGTTTTGAGACAATGGTGTGAATTTAGCATCTTTTTTTATACCTTGAGTGTTAAAAATAGCTATTTCATCAGAAGTCACATAACCAAAATCTCCATCTTCAAAGTAAGAAACGCTCTTGCAATGCCCAATTAGAGGGGTGTCTGAAGAGGCAAAGTATTTTTCATTTTCTTCATTTATACCAATAAGCATAGGTGAGCCATGTTTTGCAAAAAAGATTGTGTCAGGATTTGATTTTGTCACAAGTAAGATAGCATAAGCTCCATGAAGCTCTTTTATGGTTTTAGCGAAGGCTTCAAAACTATCTTTGCATAATTTTAGATTCTTCTCAAACTGATGAACTATTACCTCTGTGTCTGTTTGGCTTAAAAAAGTTACTCCACTATTTTGAAGCTCTTTTTTAAGAGTTGCGTAGTTCTCAATAATACCGTTATGAACTACATAAGAACATTCGCCTAAATGCGGATGAGCGTTTAGCTCTGTTGGTTTTCCATGTGTCGCCCATCTTGTATGACCAATACCAATAGCAAAGCCATTTGTTTTAAAATCTTTAGTTTTAGCTTCAAGATTGATGAGTTTACCTACTGCTTTGTAGTTTGAGAATTGCCCATTTTCCAAAACTGCTATTCCAGCTGAGTCATATCCACGATATTCAAGCTCTCTTAGCCCATCTAGCAAAATCTCTTTAGTCTCTTTTTTCCCTAAATATCCAACAATTCCGCACATTATTTGCCTTTAGTTATCAGTGTCTTATATAATTTCTCGACATTATTGCATATATCATTTTGTTTTTCGATTAAGAAGCTATCTCTTACTTTATGCTTGGTACTGTGAATTTTTGCAGTTACAATATTTATGTTCAACTCCTCAAAACACTCCATAATATAGGCTAAGAGTCCTTTTTGATTTTGTGTGTTTACTGTGATTTCAGCATGTGTGAGCGAGTGTTCACAATCGATTTGTATCTCATTTGAGTATATTTTCACATCTTTTAGTTTAACGTGTCTGCTCATATCAAAAGCATTATTTACAATCTCTTCTATATGGTAAGCCTCATTTTCATCAACATGCTCTATAAACTCTATCTTAAAGTATTTCACATCATCAAATAGTGTGAAAATCTCCATAGAAGCTACATCAAGATGACTGAGCATTGCGAGAAGATAGCCTATGTTTAGGGGTATTTTTCTGTATATTTCTATATTTAAAGATTTGTCTGTGTTGATTGAAAAGTTGTACTTTTGTGTCTCTTTTGCAGTAGTGGCTATTTTTATAAGATCAAGAGGAGTATGTTTAAAAAAGAAAAGATTTGATTCTACGTGTAGAAGTTTATTTTGTAAAACTTTAGGAAGATTTAGAAACTCTGGAAGCTTTGCTACACGTTTTTCTATATTTATTCTCTTTGTTGCTTCATTTATTCTTCCAAAATTCTCACCAGCTTCTAGTGCATTTGTGTATAGTTCAAAAAGAAGATTTGAGTTAAATGAGTTAAAAACACCTTCCCCAACGCCGTTAATATCGGCATACGTTAAAACATATAGAAGTTTTAGATTTTTCACATCTTCTATGTTTGACATAAATTTATATAACGTTTTTTCGTTGTGAATATTCTCTTTAAAGGCTATATTGCTCATAGTAACATGATGTTTTATAAGAGTTGTGCACCTTTGGATGTCTTCATCTTTTAGCTTTATTTTTTTTGCAAACGGTGCTATAAGTTTTGCGCCAACTTCACTGTGGTCTTGTCTTCTACCTTTTCCGCTATCATGAAAAAGAGTGACAATTTTTAGAAGTAATTTTTCATTTTCATTAAAAGAGTCGTAGAGATTTTTTATAAAAGGTTCTTGAATGTTTTCTAATGCTTCAACCGATTTGATGGAGTGAATATCAACTGGGTAGTGATGGTAGCCGTCAAACTGTGGCATATGAAGCACCTTTTTAAAGCTATGAAATAGGCGATGAAGTATTCCTGCATCATAAAAAAGTTTCAAGAACTCATATGTATGTTTTTTTCTAAAAAGCTCTCTGATGAGGGTATATGTTTTTGTTTTTAGGGGGTACTCTATCTTTGTATATGTAAGTTGATTTAAAAATCCAGCATCAAATTTGTAAGGTTTGTCTTCTAGTTCAACCAATATCTCAAGAAGTCTATTTAGCGGTAATGGTAAAAGATTGTAAGATGCATAAACTCTATCATCTAGTAGATAAACTCCTCTGCATATACGTCCGCTTTTAATCTTTGAGAATTGAGACAAATCTACTATAAACTCTCTAGCCATTTTTTTTACAAAAATCTGCGTAAAATTGCTTATGCGCCACTGCGCTTCAAGAACTTTTGTAACCATTTTTGTATGATTTTTAAATCCAAGCATGGTGCTTACTTCAGGAACTAGTTCAAGCAAGAGACGGTCTTCTTGTTTTTTTGTTATCAGATGAAGAGCGCTTCTTACGCGAAAGAGCAACTCTAGGGCGATTCTGTACTCTTTGTACTCATCTTCTAAAAAAAGAGAGCCAGTTAAATCTTTTAGAGATTTTACCCCATAGATGGTCTGCGCTACCCAAAACAGAAGATTTGAATCCCTAAGCCCACCTGCGCTCTCTTTTATATTTGGTTGCATTGATTGTGGGTACTTTTTATGTCTTAGTTGAGATTCGCTTATCTTTGCTAGTATAAATTCTCTCTGGCTGTGAAGACGTATCTTAGTTAGTGCATTTGTAGCGCTGTGCCATGTTAGAGTTGAGCCTGTGATAAATCTTGCTTCCATAAGAGAAGTTCTAATGGTAATATCCTCTTTACTTGCACGAAAGAGATCATTTACCTCATGAACTCTATGACCTAGTTTTAGCCCAGCATCAAGGGCTAGGTAGAAGAATTTCTCGATTATGAGTTCGCTGTTAAATCCATCGATTTTTTCATAAACTATAAGTAAATCTATATCGCTATTAACACACAACTGCTCCCTGCCATAACTTCCAAGAGCTACGATAGCGATAGGAATAGAGCTTCTCATAGGTATATAGTTGCCAAATATACGTCTTAAGATTGTTTTGTACATCAAAGAGATGATAGAGTCGAGTTGTTTTGTGTGGCGAACTAAAAAGTCCTTCCCTTGGCTCTTTTTAAACAGTTCACTTAGGGAGTTTTTATACTCATTTATATATATTTTAAAAAGTTTAGAGAGTTCAAAATCGCTACCATTTTTCTCTATGAGATTTTCAATTTCTAAAGTTATATCCAAAATAAAAACCTTAATTTTTTTCCTATTATATTCTAATTCGATATAATCCTCTGACTAAAAATTAATCAAAACAGGAGATAAAAAAAGATGACAATTACAAAAAAAGTGACATTCATAGCAAAAAAAGATGGCGTAAAAAAGATGAAAGAGCTTTTAAGTGCTATGGTAAAACCTTCTAAAGCAGAAGATGGATGTATATTTTATGATATTTTTCAGTGCAAAGATAGAGAAGAGAAGTTCTTTGCGGTAGAGACTTGGAGAGATGAAGCCGCACTTGAGGGACACAAAGCAACTGAACACTATAAAATCTACAAATCAAGCTATGAGCAGTACTGCGAAGACAAATATAGCGATGAGTTAGAGGTTTTGGGGTAAGTTGAATTTTAAAGGGAGTGGTATGAACTACAGACCGCCGTATGCTATTACATTTCCTCGTTCCCATGCGTGGGAATGCATACAATGTAACAGTCTCATGTATACACTCCCACGCAGGAGCATGGGAGCGAGTAAAAAAAAGATTTTAAAGAGAACAGATTTATTGAATTAATTACACCAAAAATATAAAAACTGAAAAAAATTAGTGTGATTAAATCAAATATGGTGTAACTATCGCAACTAAATTTACTTCGATAGTTTTGTAAAATTTATTTTGACAATTTATTTTTAAATGTATATAATGACAATATACACAAAGGGAATCCATGGCGTTTGAATGTTTAGACTTAGATGAACTGGTTGGCTTTGAGTGGGATGATGGGAATATTCTTAAAAATGAGATAAAACATGGTTTAAAGTGGCAAATCATAGAGGAGGTTTTCTTTAATGAACCATTGGTTTTACTTGAAGATAAAAACCATTCGTCGGATGATGAGTGTAGATGTGCCGCACTTGGATATACTAATGAAAAAGAGCTTACGACAGTAATCTTTACAAAACGAAAAAATAAAATCAGGGTTATATCTGCAAGACCTATGAGCAAAAAGGAGAGAACTTTCTATGAAAACTTTACCAAAATTTAAAGACCAAAACGAAGAGATAGAGTTTTGGGAGAAAAACGATGTAACTGATGTTTTTGATGTTAAAAGTGCAAAAGTTGCACGCTTTAGCAATCTTAAAAAAAGTACCAAAACTATATC
>CAMBTK010000031.1 GCA_945870785.1 Sulfurimonas crateris | reverse complement strand
CACCGTCAACAGCATATTCTGAGTACAAATTTCTATTTTTGCTTTCATGCTTTTTATCGTTAGCTTTACACTCAATAACTATTAGTAAGTTTGAATTTGTTTTATATGTAATTATAAATTCTGGATAACCTTTACCAATACCCCTTTTTGAGGCAGTTTTTAAAAGTTTATCAATTTTTGCATTATCAGAACTCTGTTCTTCAATATAGATAGAATCTAAAAATTTATTAAAATGACTTCTTGTAATTATTTCTGTTTTTCTCTCATTTGCCATTTTATATCCCTAAATTTTTTTATAATTTTAGCTAAATTTGTAGATTTTAGTTAAAATATTGCAAATTGCAATATTTATAAAAGAGAGATATGAGCGAAAAATTAAAATATATACATAACTATCCCCAAAACATAAAAAATCAAGTGCTAGAACTCCTCAGTGAGGATAAACTAGCACTTCATCTTAAGAGAAAATACTCCTTATCACACACCATAAAAACAGACAAAGCACTTTTTTCTTATGTAAATGAGTTAAAACAGACTCATATGAAAAATGCTCCAGCCCTTAGTAAAGCGCTCTATGATGGCAAAATAAGCGTAATTCATAACGCATTGGGTACGCATCATATCATCTCAAGAGTACAAGGCGCAAAACTTAAGAGCAAAAATGAGATTCGCATAGCGTCAATGTTTAAGAGTGTGCCTGAGGAGTTTTTAGAGATGATAGTTGTCCATGAGTTGGCGCACTTTAAACAAAAAGAGCATAACAAAGCATTTTACAGTTTGTGTCTCCATATGCAACCATCTTATCATCAAGTTGAGTTTGATGTAAGGCTCTATATGACACAGATGGAAATGTTTGGTAAAATAGAAGAGTGGAACTAAGCATGAAGGAGTACTTTTGAGAGAAGATGTAAGTTTAGCCATTTTGCAGAGTATTTTAAATATTCAAAAAGGTTTAGTTGTTATTTTTGATAATGAAAAAATTATCTTAGCAAACAGCGCATTTAAAAAGTTTTTCGCAGTCTCTTCACTAGAGCAATATAGAGAAGAGTTTGGTCCATTTGTTCGCAATTTTGTTCCGCATCCATCTTATTTTCATGCTGATAAAATTCAAAACAAATCATCTTGGTATGATGCTATTTTAGAGCTTCAAGAGATAGACAGAGTTGTAAGTATGGTAACACCAAGTTACGAGCCACACGCTTTTTCGGTCGAAATTATTAAAGTCGAGGAGTATGTTGTTGCTATATTTGATGATATAACACAAACTTTGATTAAGCGTATTATGATAGAAAATAATGCAAATATAGATATAAAAAGTGGTGCTTATGCAAAAGCGTATTTTTTACAAATTGCCCAGAGTTACCAAGATGCCTCGCTCTTTAACAAAAAAATTATAAGTGCAATTTTGATTAAAACAGATAGCAACAATGATAGTTCACTTAAGAGTTTTGTGGCAAACTTAAAAGGTATGACACGACAAGATGATATGCTCATCAGATGGGATGATGATTCATTTTTACTTCTATATCTAGTAGACACAGCTCAAAATGCAAAAGTAATGATAAATAAACTAAATCAAGTCTGTACAAGAGAGGGAATGGGAGAGATTGCTTACACGCTTACGCAGTTTGTTCAAAACGATGGTGAGGGGATTACTGCTTTTATAAAAAGAGTTGAGGATTAATCCCCAATCTCCGCTATTTTTTTATCAAAATCTTTTGTCATTTCATCAAACTCATTTTGTAAAATCTCTAAGAGTTCAAACATCTTCTCAACCTCTTTTTGTTCCATACTTACTAGTTTTGAATACTCTATAATCTTAAAGCTATCTCCGCTAGTAGAGGCCTCTAGGAGCTTTTTTTGGTGAGAGGCCAGTGTTGTTTCAGATTTTATTATGCTCTCTTCTAGTTTTTGTATCTTTTTATGTATAGGCGTTGTTAGTTTGCTTTTTGTTTTTATCAAGTCAGCTTTTGTCTTTTTGTTATCTTTAAAGCTGTTTTTTGCTTTTGGCTTAGAAGAGCTATCATCTTCTTCCTCTTCCCAACCCATTTTTTCTAAGAAGAGGTCATATCCGCCATCAAAGAGTTCTGCCCCGTTTCTTGTAAAGACGATTAGCCTATCACATGTACGACGAAGCAACTCTTCTGAGTGAGTGACAATGATAAGAGAGCCTTCAAACTCCCCAATCGCAACAGTTAAAGCCTCGATAGAGTCCATATCCAAGTGGTTTGTAGGCTCATCCAAAAAGAGTAGGTTTACATCACGAGCCAAAATTTGTCCAAGCATTACACGGCTTTTTTCTCCACCAGAGAGTAGAGATACTTTTTTCTCCGCACTATCACCGCTAAACATCATAGCACCACAGATACCTCTGATAGTTTGCGCGGAGAGCTTTGTGTTTGCTGAGTGAATCTCATCCATAACGTTGCTATTTGGATGAAGTCTTGCTATATTTGTTTGCCCAAAGTGCGCAAATGAAGTACTTGTGTGCATAACAGCCTCGCCACTTAATGGTTTTAGCTCACCTGCGATAGTATTTAAAAGAGTTGATTTACCCTTTCCATTTTTACCAATGATGCCAAGTCTTTGACCTTTTTCAAGAACAAAAGAGATATTTTTAAAGAGAATATTGTCCTCTGTATAACCAAAACTCAGCTCTTTAACATCAAGCAGAACTTTTGCTGGAGTATCTTTGTAGTTAAAAGCAAAACTAAGAGTTGAGTCGTAGCCCAAATCTTCAAGCAGATCCATCTTCTCAAGCTGTTTTACTTTTGATTGTGCAAGAGCAGCAGTTGATGCACGTGCTTTGTTTCTTGCTATAAAATCCTCTAACTCTTTTACTTTTTTATCTTGTGATATTTTCTGTTTCTCATGAAGCTCATCACTTGATTTTAACTGCTCATAATATTTATGAGTATCTCCTGCGATGATTCTTAAGTTTCTGCGAACAATTCCCATAGTGTGAGTTGTAACAGCGTCCATAAAATCTCTATCGTGAGTGATTAAGATAACTTCACCCTGAAATGCTTTTAAAAAGCTCTTTAGCCATCTAAGAGAGAGGATGTCAAGGTAGTTTGTAGGCTCATCAAGCAGTAGTAGATTTGGCTCGGTTACAAGAAGTTTTGCAAGATTTATACGGATTTGATAACCGCCTGAAAATGAGAGCGGGTCTTTTTCCAAATCATCTTGAGTAAAACCTAAACCAAAAAGAATTCTCTCAACTCTATAAACATCGTACTTCATATCCTCTTCAAGGGCAAGGGCAGCCTCTTCTCTGAGTGTAGACTCGGTAAAAACTAGATACTGCTTAAGCGTTCCTATCTTGTACCCTTTTGGAATGATTACATCTCCGCTATCGGGACTTTCTTCGCCCAAAATCATCTTAAAAAGTGTTGATTTTCCGCTTCCGTTTCTACCAACTAAGCCCATTTTGTTTCCAGGATTTAGCTTAAAGCTAAGACCGTTAAATAGGTCTTGTTTTCCAAAGTTTTTTGTTATATTTATTAGCTGTATCATTTTCTTCTTTTGTGTTTTATTTTTTTATCTCTTCTAATAGCCATGGCCACTCACCATAACCGCCATCAGAGTTGATGTGTCCAGCGTTTTGTAACACTTTCATATCTATATGAAGAGCCTCTTGGAGCTCTTTTGCTTCATCTTGTGAGATGTATGGGTCGTTGCTTGAACTAATTAGTAGAGATTTTTTCGCATAGAGATTTTTTGGTATCTCGCATGGAAAAAAGCTCTGTAACTCTTTGATGTCACACTTAAAACTTGGCGGAGCTACTAAAAAAAGCTTCTCTATCCTTGGCAGTTCTGCTTTGTTGCAAAGATGAAACCAGAGAATATTTGCGATAGAGTGACAAAGAACTACATCAGGACGAAATCTATCCATCTCAAGCTCTAGCTCTTTTAACCAAACATCTTTTTTTGGAGAGTCTATATCGCTAAACTTTAAAAAACTAACACATCCATAATCTTTTGCTATCTCACTTGCAATCCAACTCTGCCAGTGTGGAGCGTCACTTCCACCCCAGCCATGAAGTATTAGAACCCTTCTCATTTTATCAGAGCTAAGGCACTCTTTACTCTAGCTATCGTCTCATCAACCCCAATAACCGCCATAACGCTATCAAGCCCTGGACCGCTCATCTTTCCAAGCAGAGCAACTCTTAGAGGTTGCCCGATTTTGCCAAAGCCTATGCCCATCTCATCAACAACCTCTTGCATCAGATGATGATATTCGCTTGGAAGATGAAGCTCTTTAGCGCTAGAGAGTTTTGCAGTGAAGTTATTTAAAACTTCAACAGCCTCGCCTTTAAATGCTTTCTCAAGCGCTTTTTCATCGTAAGAGATTGGAGGATTAATCATCTCACTTACAAGAAGTGCCATCTCTTTTAGAGTTTTTGCTCGTTCTTTTATAGCATCGAGTAAAATCTCTTTTTTATCATGTGAAGTGATTGCAAGATTATACTCTTCAAGCATCTTTGCCAACTCATGATTTGGAGTGTTTTTTAAGTAGTGAGAGTTTAGCCAGTCAAGTTTTTCAGTGTTATAAATTGATGCAGAACGATTTATATTTTTTGGATCGAAAAGTTCCATCATCTCACTCATAGAAAATATCTCTTGATCCCCATTACTCCAGCCTAAACGAACTAAAAAATTCAGTAGTGCAGCAGGAGTGTAACCCATCTCTTTGTATGCCATAACATCAGTAGCGCCATCTCTTTTTGAGAGTTTTTTGCCCTCTGAATTATGAATCATCGGAACATGGTAAAACATTGGGATTTCAAACCCAAGTGCTTCATAAATTACTATCTGTTTAGGTGTGTTTGAGAGGTGGTCATCACCACGAATAACCTCAGTTACGCCCATAAGATGGTCATCTATTGCTACAACAAAATTATAAGTAGGAGAGCCATCAGCTCTAGCGATTACAAAATCATCCAAGATGTCTTCAGCCCTAAAGAGAACATCTCCCTTTACGCCATCTTTTACAACTATCTCGCCACTAAGCGGAGCTTTTATGCGGATAACGCTATCAACTCCCTCTGGAGGTGTCCCATCAAAATCACGATATCTGCCATCGTACTTTGTTCGCTCTTTGTTCGCCATTTGAGTCTCTCTAAGAGTATCTAACTCTTCTCTTGACATATAACATCTATACGCTTTGCCCTCATCAAGGAGCTGTTTTACATAGATTGCATAAATATCATCTCTTTGTGACTGATATGTGATTTCGCCATCATGCTCTAAACCCAGCCAATGAAAAGCTTTTACGATAGCTTCTGCGGCTTCTTGTGAGTTTCTCGCCTTATCTGTATCTTCAATACGAAGAAGAAATTTACCACCGTTTTTTCTAGCCCAAAGATATGAAAAAAGCGCCGTTCTTAAACCGCCGATATGTAAATAGCCCGTAGGACTTGGAGCAAAACGAGTGACAACCATAAAAAGCCTTTGTAAAATAGTTGCCGAATTTTAGGGTATCATTTGTTAAAAGCGGGTAAAATACTTATCTTAAATTTTAGAGGATTTTGAATGTATAAAATAATATTAGTGCTTCTCATGGGCACACTGCTTAGCGCAGAGATGATAAACGGGGTTAGCGTTGTTGTAAAAGGCGAAGCTATTACAATTCGTGATGTTAAAGATGAGATGCAACTCTCAAAAGTAAATGCAACAAATGCAACGGATATTTTGATAAGAAAAAAGCTAGAAGCAGCTGAGATACAAGAGAGAAAAATAACAGTAGATGTTAGTGAAGTTTATGATGACATTAAAAAAGTCTCAGCATTAAACAAGATGAGCGTTGATGAGTTTTATGATGCAGTTCGTGAGTCAAACGGTATTAGTTCTGCAGAGTTTAAAGAGAAGACAAGAGAGAAACTTCTTTCTCAAAAACTCTACTCTGCGATTGCTTACTCTTCAATGAGTATGCCAGATGAAGATGAGTTAAAAGAGTATTATCAGCTTCACAAAGGCGACTTCTCACGCCCAAAAGCTTTTAGCGTTATCATTTACTCATCAGCAAACGAAGATGCTCTTAGAAAAAAGATAACAACTCCTATGTTTATCTCAGATGAAGTAAAAGTAGAAGAGAGAGAAATTCCATACGACACAATATCTCCAGAACTTGCAAAACTGCTTGAAAAAACAGAAGATAAAAGCTTTACTCCTGTGATTATGGATCAAAAAGGCTCACATATGAGTTTTTATATGGTAGAGGCTAAAAAGCCTCAAGCGAGTAGTTATGAGGATGTAAAAAATCAGATAAGCAACGCCGTTATGGGGCAAAAAAGAGAGCAAGCTTTAAGTGAGTATTTTGCAAGATTAAGAGGAAATGCAGATATTCAAATTGTTAGAGAAGTAAAGTAGATGTTAAATGATGAAAATTTTATAAATATAGCCCAAGAGATAGCAAAAGCTTCAAAATGCGTCTCTAAACAAGTAGGTGCTGTTATCGTAAAAGATGGAAGAATTTTAAGTACTGGCTACAACGGAACACCTGCTGGATATATAAACTGCTGTGATTATTGGGAAGGAAACTATACTCATGAACATCATGAGTGGTCAAAAACATACGAAATACACGCAGAGATGAATGCGATAATCTGGGCGGCAAGAAAAGGGATAAGCATAGAGAATGCTACTATTTATGTAACTCTTGAGCCATGCAGTGAATGTAGTAAAAACATCATAGCGAGTGGAATTAATAGGATTGTATATCTAAAGCCATATGAACATACACACTCAGAGATAATCTCAAAATTTATAAAAGATAACAACGTAGTTATACAAAAGCTGGGAGAGTAGAAGAATGGTCGAAGATAAAGAGTTACAAGCAGAGATAGGCAAACATCTTATGCAGCCTGAAAATTATGGCAAACTAGAAGATGCTTCATGTGTTGGAGTAGGGATAGACCACTCAACAAAAAGCTATGTGATAATGTATATAAAAAGAGATGATACAACTATCTTAGATGTTATGTTTGGAACAAACGGCACACAAGATACGACTACTCTTGGCTCAATTTTTACAGATATGATTAAGGGTGAAACGCTACAAAACGCTAAAGAGATAGCCGATGAGTTAAACAGAGAGCTTCAGGTTAGTTACGCAGCTATTCCTGCACCAAAGGTTGATTTGAGCAAACCTGAGGGTGAACAAGTTGAGCATATCTCAACAGAGCATCAAGATAGCGCAAATATGGTTATTACAGCCTTTAATGCGGCGATGCGTCATTATGAGAGAAGAGAGGGTGGCATAGAAGAGGAGCAGTATGAGATGAGCATAGTAAAAACTTGTCCATACTCAACTACTGAGTGTCACTTTGTGAAAAAAGAAAAAGAGGCTTAACTCTTTAAAAAAGGTTCGATTATCTCTGTCGGGCGACCGATAATCGCTCTGTTACCTTTAAAAATAACAGGTCTCTCTATAAGCTTTGGATGTTGCACCATAGCATCTACAAGCTTATCATAGTCATCCTCATCTTTTAGATTTAGCTCTTTATAGATATCCTCTTTTGTTCTCATAAGCTCTTTTGGGTTCATCCCGAGCATAGTAAGTGCGGTTATGATTTCATCTTTGCTTGGAGCTAAATCTAGGTATTTTATAACCTCTGCTTCACAACCGTTTTTTTCTAAAACAGCCATAGCCTCACGAGATTTTGAACATTTTGGATTATGCCAAATAGTTATTTCTTGCATTTTTACCTCTTTTTTGTTTGTATTTTACACTATAATCAAAAATAAAAAAAAATAGGCAGGAAGAGTTTATGGTAGATGTAGTACTTTATATACATATATTAGGAGCAACCGCTTGGATAGGCGGGTCGTTGTTGCTGTTTGCGCTTGGCATATTGCTAAAGGGCAAAGAGGCTCAAGCACAAACTTATGAGTATTTAGGACCGTTATATGGCTATTTTGAGACCTTTTGGCTGATAGTTATTATAAGTACAGGTACATTTTTATTTTTTAATTTTAATCTTTTTTCAGTTCTAACGCTTGATATAGATGAGTCAAAATTGGGCTACATGATGAGTCATAAGCTCTTTTATGTAGGAATCATTACATTCTTAACAATTATCCATATGCGAATCGCGCTAAAGACACATAAAAACGAGCGAACAATAGTTCAAAAAATAGTATCACGCGGGAGTTCGATGATGATTTTCTTTTTAAATCTAGTTGTTCTGTGGTACGCAATGCAGTTAAGACATATCCTTTCATAAGAATGAGAATAGCTTTAAAAAATAAAAATGCCTCAGAGATTTTGGGCTGTTTTGAGACGATGGATGTAGAAGATGGCACTATTGTTGAGGTAGAGTTTTTAGATTCTGATGTAGAGAGCTTTGGTTATAGAGGTTTTGTAGATTTGGCGCAACTCTTTTTCATGAAACTTCTGCCACCGATAAAAGAGGATGATTTAACAACTATTCTAAGATTTAAAAAACTCCAAAGAGAGAACTCTTTTCACGAGAGCAGTAGCGGTAGTGAAAAATATGGTGTTGAGAGCGAGTTTTTCAAGATTGACAAAACTAAAGAGTTTACCTTTTTATACCACTACCAAAAAGCTCTGAAGTTTATAGATATAGCATCTAAAAAGAGGGTTTTAAACCTTGGCGTAAATCGTGGGGATGAGTTTAGAGTTATAAAAGATATGCTCACATCTGATGAGTTTCAAAATATTGAGTTTGTTGGAATTGACTACTCAACTTCTGCCATAGAGTACGCAAAAAGAGACTTTTTAGAAGATAAAAATGTAAAATTTATTTGTCATGATATAAATAAGCTCAGCGAACTGGATTTAGGAGATTTTGACATTATAGTCTCTATCGGAACTATGCAGAGCTCAAACATAGAGTTTAACGCTACATTTATGAATATATATCAAAATTATCTCCAAAAGGATGGCGCAATGATTTTGGGCTTTCCAAATTGCAGATGGATTGATGGCGAGATGATTTATGGCGCTAAAGCTCCAAACTACTCTTTTAGTGAGATGAGTTTGGTCTTAAAAGATATCCATTTTTGTAAAAAATACCTCCAACAAAAGAGATATAGGGTAATTATTACGGGTAAAGATTATCTCTGTTTAACAGCTAGGAAAATTATTTAGATATAATTTTTTCCACAAATTTGATGGAGGTTTTATATGGTTCACAACGACATGATTTTAGGTAATGAACTTTTTCAAAAGAGTTTTTTTAAAGCTTACGAAAAAGAGTTTTTACAGTTGTCTCAAAAAGGACAAGCACCAAGAGCTCTCTATATAGGCTGTTCTGACTCAAGAGTTCTACCAAACCTTATAACGCAAAGCGCTCCAGGGGATCTTTTTGTGATAAGAAATGTCGGAAATTTTGTAGCTCCATATAAACCAGATGAGGATTTTCACTCAACAGCTTCAGCGATAGAGTACGCAGTTACTGTTTTAGAGGTAAAGAGCATCATAGTTTGTGGACACACAAAGTGCGGAGCGATAGAGGCTATCCATAAGAAAAGTTGTGATAATAACCCTGAATTAGTTCATACTAAAACATGGCTTACTCTTGGAGAGAGTGCAAAAGCTCAGGCAATCTTAGCATTAGGACTAAAAGCAGAGAAAGAGACGCTATACCGCTTGACAGAGAAACTCTCAGTTGTATCGCAGTTGGAGAATCTTCTTACATACCCCTCTGTTAAAAAGAGAGTAGATAGCGGAGCTATCGCAATTCATGGCTGGATATATGATATAGAGAGCGGAGAGATAGAGTACTACGACCCAGAAATCTCACAATTTGTACACCTAAGTTCTCTAAAAATTGAAGAAGAGGAGTTATAGCAGATACTTCTTCAACCAGACGCTTAGTACATAAAGCCCCCAGATATGTTGTTTAAAGCCGCCATTAGCGGCTTTTTTGATATGTTCATCTAAAATATCTTTTTTAAAAATCCCAGTTTTATCATTTACCTCTTTAATAAGCGAGATTTTTTTACTCTCGATTAGATACTCCATAAATGGGTTGGAGAACCCCTTTTTTCTGCGTGAGAGTATCTTCTCATCTACCATAGGTTTTAAGGCTGACTTTAAAAGAGATTTGGTTACACCATCCTCATAACGAAGTTTTGGGTCTATACTAAAGATTAGAGAGGCTAGTTTATGGTCTAAAAATGGGGTGCGTGACTCAATGCTGTGCGCCATACTTACACGGTCTAGTTTGCTAAGATAGTGCTCCGCCTGAAAAAGGTGCAAATCTATATAGCTGTACCAGATACTCTCATCAGAGTGTGATGAAGAGGTAAAGAGGTCTCTATAATTTTGTATATATTTCAGTGATTCGTTGTCTCTCACATTTCTCTTCATAGATACATTTTTTTGCAAATCTGTAAAATTTTCTCCAGTTGTGCGAAATAAAAGTGAGCCATCAAATACTCTTTTGTATCGTTCCCACTCTCTGTTCATTGAGAAGTTTGAGTGAAAATAGCCACTTAACCAGTTTCTGTTTTTTAGATTACTAAGTTGCTCAATATCTAAAAATTCAAAATATTGTCTATATCCCAAAAATAGCTCATCACTTCCTTCACCGCTTAAAACAACTCTGTAACCATCTTTTTTTATCTGCCCAAAGAGCAGATACAGAGGAATGGCAGCGGGGTCATTTAGTGGCTCGTCAAGGGCATCTAAGACTATATCGCATGACTCATCAAACTCTCTTTGAGAAATCTCAAGGGCTCTGTTTTTTACTCCAAGAAGAGATGCGCTCTCTGTGGCATTTTGCCTCTCATCATACTTTGCAAACCCTTTGTAACCTAGCGTGTATGTTGTTAGATTTACTCCGCTCTTCTTTGCATAAGCATTAATCGCGGCACTGTCAATTCCGCCAGATAGCAGTGAAGCCATTGGAGCATCAGCATCCAATCTTAGATTTATCGCCTCTTCTAGTGCATTTTGGACTAAAAATACTGCTTCATCTCTGTTGGTTATAAGGGAAGGCTCTGCGTCTAGGAGATTAAAATATCGTTTAACTTCAACCTTAGAGTCTTTAAAGATAAGATACTCCCCAGCGGCTAATTTTTTGATATTTTTAAAAAAGGTAAATGGCGGAGTCGGTGCTAAAAATGAGAGATAACTAAGAAGTGCGTCTTCATCCATCTCTATTTTATGCAAAAAAGGCACGACTGCTTTTATCTCAGAAGCAAAGATAAAAGCGTCCTCGTTTAGATAAAAAAGAGGCTTTTTGCCAAGTCTATCACGAAAAAGATAGAGTGTTTCATCATCTAAGAGAGCTATTGCAAACATCCCTCTTAAGTGCGATACAAAATCAACACCCCATTTTATATAAGAAGCAGTGATAACCTCTGCCTCGCTTTGTGTTTTAAAATCAAACTCGCAAGAGAGCTCGTCTCTTAACTCTTTGAAGTTGTATATCTCTCCATTAAATGAGAGCAGTATCTTCTCATAAACAAATGGTTGATTTGAGCTTGAGTTTGTATCTGTTATGCTAAGTCTGTGATGCGCAAAAAAGAGATTTTGTCTTTGAATAATCCCGCAAAAATCTCCTCCTCTGTGAGAGAGCAAAGAGAGAGCATGTTTTGCTTTATTTTCATCATGCTCTCCTAATATCCCAAATATAGCACACACTAAAGGCTCTTTTTAAACATTACGCTTACATCATCTTGCATATAATCATCTCTAAATATAACCTCTGCCACACCCAAATCAACAGCGATTTTCTCTATCTTTGCTCTTGTGAGATAGTTGTAAGTTTGGCTCTTTTTATCTCCATAAAGCACATTGAACAAAAATCCCACATTGCATGAGTTAAAACAGTTTCGTATAAAGAGATGCGTTTCAAACTCATCTAAAACATTCATAGCACCACTGCATATATAAAAGTCAGCAGAGGGAAGCTTGTCTTTGCAGATGTCAGCTACAACTATCTCACAGCCCGTTCTCTCACTTGCAATAGAGTACATATCAACAAGAGCGTCTATACCGATATACTCTTTTGGTGTTTTTTTCTTTTTCAACATATAGTGATATAAGTCGCCAAAACCACATCCAGCATCAGCTACGCTAAAGTCACTCATAACTTCTGGAAGCATCTCTAGGATAATTTTAAAGCGGAGATTTTGTGACTCTTTTGAGTGCCAGTTTACACCTTTGGCTGTTATACCATACATCTCTATCGCACTTGAGTAGAATGTTTTGTTGTCAATTTTAGCCATTATTATATTTCACAGCGCAGGATTTCCAAAAAAGAGATTTATTTTGCAAATTATAGTACAAATTATATATAGAATGCTTTTTTGTTGTGATATTATGCAGATACTAAAAGATAAGGATTTGCAATGGGTCATATATATAATCTTGCAATTATTGGAGCTGGACCATCAGGTATAGCAACGGCTGTTGAGAGCTATATGCTTGGAGTTAGAGATATAATCATCTTAGAAAAAGATCAAAATCACAACTCAACAATACGAAAATATTATAAAGACAACAAAAGAGTTGATAAAGATTGGAAGGGTCAAAAAGTAGAGCTTGAGGGCAAAATCTATTTTGTCGATGGAACGAAAGAGAGCACTTTAGATTTTTTTGATGAGATTTTAAATAACCACTCAGTAGAGCTAAGAACGCATACGGAGGTTCAGGGTATCAAAAAAAAGGATGGGTATTTTGAAATCTCTATCGCTGGTGATATTATAAATGCAAGATATGCAGTGGTAACTATTGGAAGAATGGGTAAGCCAAACAAGCCAGACTATAAGATACCTCAAGAGATTAAAAGCAGAGTTGGCTTTACACTTGATGGCTGTAGCGGTAATGAGAAGATTTTAGTAGTCGGCGGAGGAGATAGCGCGATAGAGTACGCTATTGATTTAAGCGCTAAAAATGAGGTTGCAATCTGTTACAGAAGAGAGACTTTTAGACGTGCAAATCCAACAAACCAAAGAGATATAGCAAATGCGATTATGCACAAAGAAGTAGAGCCAATCTTAGGTGTTGATATACTCTCTTTAGAAGATGATAATGGAAAAGTAAAAGTTCTCTTTGGCGAGAGAGAAGCGCTTGTATATGATAGAGTTATTTATGCTATTGGAGGAACAACGCCTAGCGCATTTTTGGCAAGTTCAGGGATAAAAGAGGAGGATGGCAAACCTAGCCATGATGAAAATTATGAGACAAATATAGAAGGCTTATTTGTAGCTGGGGATATAACGCAAGAGTCAGGCGGAAGTATAGCGCTTGGCTTAAATCATGGTTATGCCATAGCTAAACATATCCAAGCAGAGAAGCTTTAAAGCCCTATTATAGGGCATCTAAGAGATTTTTAAAATCTATTTTATTTGAGAAGCCAACACTCTGATAAAATGGTTTTTCAGTAGATGCTTCTATAAAAAATGTTGTTGGAACAATTGGAACATTTAAAAAAGGAGGAAAATTTTTCTCCGCTTTGTTTATGATGAGAGGGATATATTTTGTCTTGATAGCGCTGTCTATATCAGCGTCCATAAGAGTTCTTTTTTCAAATTTTGAGCACCATGGGCAGTAGTTGGTAACCATCAAAACCATAAGATTTTTCTTCTCTTTTTTTGCCCTCTTTAGGGCAGTTTCATAGCTTGTTTCATAGCTCATAGCTGTTGCAAACTCTTTATAACCATCCGCAAAAACAAAAACGCCAAGCAGAAGTGTTAAGAGTAGAGTTTTCATAAGTTATCCTCTTTGTATTGTGCTTCAAACATATCTAAAAGCTCCTCTGCATTGTCGATAAGCTCTTCTTCTAGTTCTTGAGGAACAAAGATACGAGAGTTCATATATGAGATCACAAAAACACTCTCTTTTGTATCAAGACGTATAGCATTTTCTCCAAGCATCAACTCTATTTTAAGTGCTAAAGTATCGCCTACACCAATGAAGCCTATAAGAAATGCAAGTGAACGAGATGAGAAGTTTTTTGTCTCAATCCCAAGTTTTTGAGATTTTTTGATAAGCATATCTAAGATTTGCTCTTGATATTTTATATCTATTTTATCTGTATTTAACTCAACTACTGGATAATAACTCTTTATGCCAGTGAGCATAAAAGGCGTTTGAGCGCTTAGAGATGAGACAAAAAAGAGAAGAAAAAGTGTAATAAATATAATTTTTATGTTACTCATTTACAACCTCCATTTTCATTTTATAGTTGTTTATCAGCTTTATTATAACCATAATAGCGATTGCTTGAAAGAGTGAAGCCAAGATAAGCGCATAGTAGTAGAGTTCCGTTATGCTGTTACCATTGTAAGCGAGTGTCGCCATCGCTATAAGAAGTGTTAGTGGCATGGAGTGTGACAAGCCCATCAAAAGGGAGTCTGTAAGTTTTAGCTCTTTTATAAAGACAAGCGAAGCGATAAGGCGCATCATAGTCATAGCAAGAGTAATCAAAAGAGCCTTTGTAATCAGTCCATCCATAAATAGGGCTTCAAGGTTAAAAGAGCTTCCTATATGAATGAAAAATATAGGGATTAAGAAACCAAAACCAAAAGAGGCAAGTTTCTCTGGAAGCTCTTTTTTATGCTCAAAAAATGTTGGTATAAAAATCCCAGCCAAAAATGCACCAAAAGCGAGTTCAAGTTTTAGGTAGAGCATAGCCCCGACTAAAATAAAAAATATCCCCATAGATAGTCTTATATCTTGCTCTTTGTTGTCGTCATGAGGCATAAGTGATGTTGCAACTGTTGGAAACCACCAAAAAAGAAGCTCAATTGCACGAAATAGCAAAAACATAAAGAACAAGAATAGTGCAAGGGCTAGAATGGTCTGCGCAAGAGCAAAGCCCACACCAGTCTCAAGCGTTGCCGATGTTAGAGTTAAGAAACCGATACTAACTATCTCTCCTATCGCTCCCGCTGTCATAGAGAGAGTAAGCCATGGAGTTTTTCCATACTCTTTTGAGAGTGTTGCGATTAATCCAACAGAGATTAGAGGCATAAGCACCATAAAGATTTTTCCAAGCTCAAAGTAAAGTGAGATAGCAATAGAAAAAAAGTATAAAATAGCAAGATATATGATGATTTTTCGCATTAGCTCTTTTGGAGTTTTTAGGGTGCTTTTTAGGTTTATCTCTGTTCCTGCGATAAACATTAGATATAAAAATCCAAGCTCCGCAACTATTTTAAAGAGATGCTCTTCGTGTATAAGACCAATATATGCAAAAACAGAGCCAAATATAATCTCGATAGGTGTAGTTGGAAGCTTTATAAGTTTCGCAAAAAAAGGAGAAAATATAATAATAAGAGAGATAGTTACGATTAATATTATATTTTCATACATCTACTATTTTACCGAGGAAGCTATATCAAGATTTAGAGATTTTAGCATCTCCAAATCCCTCTGCATAGCCTTTCCGCTTGTTGTGAGATAGTTTCCAATAACGATAGAGTTAGCACCATGTGAAAATATCTCACTCTCTCTATCTCCAAACATAAGCTCTCTTCCACCCGCTACCATGACTCTTTGTGCATCTGGAATCATCTCTCTTGTTAGTTTTATAAGGGATAGTGCTTCATCAACACTTAGCGGATTTGGGCTAAGTTCAAGAGCTTCATTGTGATGATAAAAGTTTATCGGTACAGAAGTTGGCTTTAAACTCTCTAGCGATTTTAACATCGAAACTCTATCCTCATAACTCTCTCCAAGCCCAAAAATACCGCCACTGATGAGAACTAAACCAGCACTGTTTACATTTTGGCATGTCTCATATCTCTCATCCCAAGGGTGGGTTGTACAGATTTTAGGATAAAAATCTCTTGATGTTTCAAGATTGTGGTTATATGCCTTGATGCCAGAAGATTTAAGTGTTAGAAGTTGCTCTATCGTTGCTGTTCCATTACATGCTATAAGTCTTAACTCTGGAAGCTCTTTTGTTAAAACTTCTGCAATTGAGCAGACAAAACTTAGCGTTTTATCGTTTAAGCCTTTATCAGAAGTTACAAGGCAGAAACCAAGAGCACCGTTAGAATAGGCATTATGCGCCTCTTTAAGGATTAGTGACATCTCTTTTTGCTTATAGCGCTCAATGTCTGCTTTATAACGTACGCTTTGAGAACAAAATTTACAATCTTCATTGCACGTACCACTGTTTATGTTACAGATAGAGCATAAAAATATTTTTTGATTCACTTTTTTTCTCTTATATACTTAAAATTTTTCTTCTCTATTGTATCGCTTTTATTTTCTCTTGTGTATCTAGCAATCTTATAGCTTTTTTCTTCTACTTCAAGCATTATCCACTCTGATGTAGGCTTGTTTCTAGCACAAACTTCTCCAGAGTTAACAAAGAGAGTGTTATTTACAAACTCCAAAGAGAACTCATGTGTATGACCAAAAACTACAACGTCTGCATCAGGTGCCATGTAAAATGGAAGGTGCATAAGTTTAAACTTTGTATCTGCTAACTTAAAATAGTATGGCTCTTGAACTAGGTTAAACTGAGTGTGAAACTCTGCTAGATGAGCATCGTTGTTTCCGTAAACCGCTACATATTCAACACCGCTCTCATGCAAAAGATTAAGAATCTCAACATCTACAATATCCCCAGCATGAATTATAAACTCTGCGCCATCCTCGATTAGAGTATTTATGGCACGTCGTGCTTTTTTTACTTTTGTATGAGTATCTGAGATGATGCCTATCTTCATTTTTTACTCTGTTACTATCTCTTGTGCTGGAGTTTTTGCTTTACACTTTAAACACTCATAAATCTCTTTGCCTCTAAATACTCTAAAGGCTAGTGCGCCATCACACTCAGCCTCTTTACACTTATATTTTGATGGTTCAAACTTTGAGATAAATTTACATTTTGGATAGTTTTCACATCCCCAAAATGGTCCTCGTCTTGAGTTTTTAAGGCTTATTTTACCGCCACAATCAGGACATGGCGTTTCACTTATCTTCTCTTGCACATTTATACTTTTTGTATTTTTACAATCAGGATAACCGCTACATGCTAAGAATTGGCCATTTCTTCCATTTTTAACGACCATCTCTTTTCCACACTTGTCACATATCTCATCACTTGAAGATGATGGTTGTGCACCCTCTTCGCCTTCTTTTTTTTCGCCCTCAACCTGTTCTGTATATTTACACTTCGGAAAACCGCTACATGCGATAAATTCGCCAAATCGCCCAGAGCGTAAAAGTAGCTCTTCGCCACATTTCGGACAAGCTCTTCCAAGAGGTTTTGCTGTTTTTAGAGATACTATGTTTGTTTTTCCCTCTTCAACTTGAATAGAAAAATCGCCATAAAAATCACTAAGAAGTTTTTGCCAATCATTCTCTCCCTCTGCTATCTCATCTAGTTTCTCTTCCATGTTTGCTGTAAATGAGACATCAACGATGTTTGAGAAGTTTTTCTCTAAAATCTCTGTAACTGTAAAAGCCATCTCAGTTGGGATTATCTGCTTTTTTTCTATGGTTACGTAAGTTCTATTACTAAGAGTTGCTATGGTTGGAGCATAAGTAGAAGGACGACCGATTCCCTCGCTCTCAAGTTTTTTGATAAGTGCTGCTTCAGAGTAACGAGCTGGTGGCTCTGTAAAGTGTTGAGTCGGCTCTATCTTTTGGATTTTAGCCTCTTGCCCTTCGCTTAGAGCTGGAAGAAGTTTATCCTTATCTTCGGCTCCTGTAAGTGCGTAAAAACCATCAAATGTAAGTTTTCTGCCAATTGCCTTGTATTCGTTATTTGCTCCGCTAAAGATTATGCTTTGTTGCTCAAAAATAGCGTCATTCATCTGACATGACATAAAACGCTCATAAATAAGGCGATAGAGTTTTATCTCATCTGGTTTTAAAAATGAAGATGCTACTTCAGGAGTAAAAGCTAACATTGTAGGGCGGATAGCTTCGTGAGCCTCTTGTGCACCTTTTGCTTTTTTGTTGTAAACTTTAGGCTCATCAGGGAGATATTTTTTGCCAAATCTGCTCTCAATTACGCCACGAACAGCAGTTAGCGCTTCATGAGCTAAGTTTAGGGAGTCTGTTCTCATATAGGTTATAACACCGCTTGTTCCGCTTGGAGTTTTAACACCCTCATAAAGAGTCTGTGCAACCATCATTGTTTTTTTAGGAGTAAATCCTAGTTTGCTTGAAGCCACTTGTTGAAGTGTTGAAGTCATAAATGGCGGTGGAGTAGCACTTCTTCTCTCTTTGGTTTCTATCTTTGAGATAATAAAACTATCTTCTTTTACACTTTGTACAATTAAAGATGCTTGTGCTTTATCTGTTATTGATAGTTTTGATAGCTTATCCCCTTTGTGAGATACAAGAGAAGCCTCTATATCTTTTGCAAAAAGAGTGTCAATTGTCCAGTACTCCTCTGCTTTAAATGCTCTAATCTCACGCTCACGGTCTACTACAAGCTTAAGTGTAGATGACTGAACACGTCCAGCAGATAGTCCTTTTTGGATTTTTGAGCTAAGAAGCGGAGAGAGTTTATAACCCACAACACGGTCAAGAATGCGGCGTGCTTGTTGAGCGTTTACCATATTCATATCTATCTTTCTAGCATTTAAAAGTGCGTTGTTTATAGCGGTTTTTGTTATCTCATGAAAGACGATACGAGGAAGTGTCTGGGGGTCCTTTTTTATAGCATGTGCTATATGCCATCCTATCGCCTCTCCCTCACGGTCCTCATCGGTTGCGATATAGATGGTATCGCACTTCTTTGCTAGAGTAGTTATCTCTTTTACGGTAGCAGCGTTCTCTTTTGCAACGCTGTAAGCAGGGATTAGATGAGAGTTCTCATCTATGCTTATTCCAAAACGTGATTTTGGTAGATCTCGTATATGCCCCTTTGAAGCAACAACCTCATAATCCTTGCCAAGGAAGTTTTTTATGGTCTTAGCTTTTGCGGGTGATTCAACGATAATTAGGTTCAAATGGCATTCCTATATATATAGTATAGTTCTTTTTAAGTCTGGAAGTGTAGCAAAAAAAA